>JABDKZ010000396.1 GCA_013001935.1 Maribacter sp. | reverse complement strand
GATATTTAGGACATGAAATCCTTTGTTTTTCAGGCTGCAAAGATATGTTATTCAATTTTAAATTGAAATGCTTTTTGCTCCTTTTTTTCAAAAGAAAAAAGACGCTCTTTCAAGCGTCTTTTTTAATACCATTTATAGCTATTTCTAATTGTTTATGGTCCAGGACAGATAATATTGAGAACCAATATAACCTGTACCTACAGCTGTGAAATATTCATCTCCCAACATATTGGAAGCCCCCAATTTGAATATAGACTTGATACTCGGTACAGCATAGTTGATCTGTGCATCCAAAACACTATACGATGGTATTTGACCAGTAGCAAAAGAATTTTGCCATAAGAACTCATCACTCCATCTATAATTGATGTTGAAACCAAAATTTTCGAACAAGGCCGTATTTCCAAATGATGCTTTCACCTTATGTTTAGGGGTGTTGAATTGCGGTTGAAAATCAGGATCTGAAGCTTGGTCAAAATCAAAATCAGCAAAGGTATAGTTGACACCTATATCAAAATTACCAAACACCTTAGCCTCAACACCGGCATTAACCCCGTACGAGGTTATATCTGCTAGGGAGTTGGTATAAGCATTGAACGCCTGAAAATCGCCATTTTGCAATGCCAACAAGGATAAGGCACCATCACCAGCTTGACCATACTTAGGGGCAAGTACAATCTTTTGGGATATAAAGTCCTCATAATCATTGTAATAACCACTAATATCGATAATAAATTTTCCAATTTGACCCCTATACCCTAATTCCAATGCGGTGACTTTCTCGGGTTTTACCAAAGGTGTATTAACGGCTTCCGGAGCACCGGCAACCACTGAACTTTGCGAAAAAGCATTTTCGTAAGCGGCCCTACCGGTTATGGTAACCATATCAGAACCAACGATAGCCTCTCCGTTTGTTGAAACTGGTACGTTGACAACATAACGATCAAGGTTGTCCGCAGCTGAACCAACCAAAAGCGCCCGTCCTGCATTTAAACCAATATAAAGATCCTGCGTAGTCGGGTTTCTAAAACCGGTCTGGAATGAACCTCTAAAATTATGGTTTCTACTCGCTCCTGCGGTATACGTTAATGATGCCCTAGGGGATACAAAACCATCAAATAACTCATTTTTATCATAGCGAACCGATCCTGTGAATTTCATGCGCTCATCCAAGAATTTTTTCTGAAGTTGAGTATATAGACCATATTCTTGATACGGTATTGGCCCATCGGTATCTGTAAATATTGTGCCTTGGGAGTTTAGTTCATATTCACGATAAGAACCACCAACCTGTATGTCGGCAAAATCACTGGTTAGATGACTAAAGTTATAGTTAGCATCTACATGTCGCAGCTTGGTATTATCAATAAAACGCGCCCCTTTAGTTAAATCGCCATCTGCAATAACAGAATTGAAAGCACTTTGAAATGCAGGGGTTCCTGGAACTAATCTTCCTGTATCGGCTGCTGCCCTTGCAGCTGCATGGGCTGTTTCGTCATCTAATTGTACGCCTGTACCAACGCCTAGTTTAGCACCTATAAAGGTCGTTGCGTAATCAGTAAACCATTGGGTATCCCCTTTCCACCTTCTATTGACGTTGATGGCTGCAAATCGGGTGTCATAAGAATCACCGGCATCCTCGGAGGTGATATAACCCCTTACAAAAAAGTTGTCATTCTTGAATTCCAATTTATGCTGTTGTAATGAAAAATTATTTATGTAATATCTATTTGCCCCTTGATATATGGTCGCGCCGCGCCCAATTCTACCGTTATAAATGATTTCAAAGTCAGTGCCAAAAGGTCTGTAATGAACAGCTCCATCAAATTTTACACTTTCTGCATCGTAGGTAGTTAAATCGCGCTCGGTATATCCAGTCCTTGAAACCAATGCTGATCCCACAGTACCTGAAGGTAATCCGGCAAGGGCATCAAAATTCAATACGGTAGAAACCTCATCCCCATAAACGTTGAGCCCGTCATAGGCTGGGTTGGCTCTAGTAGCTCCTGGGTTATTCAAATCTTCCTCATTAACGGCATGCCAATCGGTTCCTTTCATAAAAGTAAAATTGGCCTTTACCGCCAATTTATCGCTAAAGGCATGGGCCGCCCTAATACCTATATCGTAATATGAATTATCCCCTGCGGCCTCTTGAGAGGTAATCCCAGTTTTGAGATACGTACTAATTCCTTGAAAGTCATAAGGGCTTTTACTTCTCATAAATAAAATCCCATTAAAAGCATTTGCACCATATAGCGCAGAAGATGCTCCAGGTAGAATTTCAATACTCTGTACATCTAAATCGCTCATCCCAACTAAATTCCCAAGAACAAAATTCAATGCTGGCGAAGAGTTGTCCATACCATCTACCAACTGCATAAACCGTGTGTTCGCAAAACTTGCAAAACCTCTTGTGTTTATAGATTGGAATGTTAAGCTATTGGTATTGATATCAACTCCCTTCAAATTCTCCAGGCCACCATAAAAGGAAGCAGCGGCTGTATTTTGAATTTCCTTCAGACCAAAACGTTCCACAGAAACCGGGGATTCAAATAGTCTTTCCGGAGTTCTGGAAGCAGAAACAACAATTTCATCCAAAATGGTGGAGGCTTCTGATAAAACAATAGTTACTGTTTGGTTATTCGAAGTTATGTTCTCGAATTCATCGGTGTAACCAACACTTGATATTTTTAATTGAAATGGGGGGGTCTCAGAAGTTTGTAAAGTAAAATTACCATCAAAATCGGATACGGCACCTATTGCCTTATCAACAATGATTACGTTGGCCCCAGGTACGGGTTCATTATTCTGGTCAACAACATTTCCTTTGATTGTTGTCTGTGCATAGCTAAAAGTGCCAAGCATTAACAATGATAAAAATAGTATTGTTCTCATTACAGTCTATAGTTAAATTAGTTATTTGAAGTTAAATTAGTTATTTGCCAATATACAGATTTTTTAAATCGAAAATGAAAAAATAAAATAAATTAGGCATGCATTGTATTAAATGATCAAAAATTAGAACTCAAAAACATCAAATCTATAATTTTCAAAAAAAAAAGATCATGATATATGTCATGATCTTTAAGAATATAAAAAATGTTTTCCTATTCTACTGTAACCGATTTTGCCAAGTTTCTTGGTTGGTCTACATTACAATCTCTCATTACCGCAATATGGTAAGACAATAATTGTAAAGGTATTGTGGTCAGTAGGGGTGTAAAACTTTCTATAGTTTCCGGTACTTCTATAACATGGTCCGCAAGGTCAACAACCTGTTCATCACCTTCGGTAACAATGGCAATGATTTTACCTTTACGCGATTTTATTTCCTGAATGTTACTGACCACTTTTTCGTAATGCCCTTTTTTAGTGGCTATAACAATAACAGGCATTTGCTCATCTATTAGTGCTATTGGGCCGTGTTTCATTTCTGCCGCCGGATACCCCTCGGCATGTATATAGCTAATTTCCTTAAGTTTCAAGGCTCCCTCAAGGGCTACCGGAAAATTATATCCCCTACCTAAATACAGACAATTGGTAGAATGCTTATATACATCAGCGATAATCTCTACCAGGGTATTTGATTCCAACGCCTTTTCAACCTTTGCAGGAATTGTTTCAAGTTCGGTCAAATATTCATGGAATCGAGATTCTGAAAATTCGCCTTTTTCTTTGGCCAACTTTAGTGCCATTAAAGTTAGCACCGTAATCTGAGTTGTAAATGCTTTTGTTGAAGCAACCCCAATCTCAGGCCCTGCATGCGTATAGGTCCCTGAATCTGTTTCTCTTGAAATTGAAGATCCCACGACATTGCAGACACCATAAACAAATGCGCCTTTTTCCTTGGCCATCTTTATGGCTGCCAAGGTGTCTGCCGTTTCTCCAGATTGTGAAATTGCAATCAATACATCCTTCTCGGTAATTACAGGGTTTCTATACCTGAATTCCGATGCATATTCAACTTCGACAGGGATTCTTGCTAAATCTTCAAATATATATTCTGCGACAAGTCCGGCATGCCATGATGTGCCACAGGCCACAATAATAATTTTATTTGCATTGAGGAACTTCTCTAAATTCTGATCTATTCCCGTCATTTTAATAATCCCCTGATCCGGCAATAACCGACCACGATAGGTGTCTAAAATTGCTCGAGGTTGCTCATAGATCTCCTTGAGCATAAAATGATCGTACCCCCCCTTTTCTATCTCCTCCAAATTCATTTGAAGTTCCAAGATGTTGGGATAGGCAATAGCATCATTTTGTATTTTTCTCAGTTTTATTTCTTTCCCTAACCGTACTATGGCCATTTCCCCATCTTCCAAGTAAACGGCGTTATTTGTAAATTCAATAAAAGGAGAAGCATCTGAGGCAACAAAAAACTCATTTTCCCCAATGCCGATAGCCAAAGGACTCCCTAATTTGGCAACAACGATTTCATCTGGTTTTTTCTTATCGAAAACGGCAATAGCATATGCCCCAACTGCTTGGTTTAGTGCTATTTGTACCGCCTGTCCTAATAATACGCCTTCCGACTTCTGAACTTCTTCAATTAAATTCACAAGAACCTCAGTATCGGTATCGGAAGTAAAAGAATAGCCCCTTTTTCCCAATTCTTTTTTTAAGGATTCATAGTTCTCGATAATCCCATTATGAATGATCACCAAATCCCCTGAATTGGAATAATGCGGATGTGAATTCACATCATTGGGAACACCATGGGTTGCCCAACGCGTGTGACCAATACCCAAATTACCGGACATTGATATTGATGATTTTGACTTATTCTCTAAATCAGTCACCTTACCCTTGGTCTTTGAAAGGTTTATATGAGAACCATCATAAAGTGCAATACCTGCACTATCATAACCCCTATATTCCAAGCGTTGAAGTCCTTTTATTATTATGGGATAGGCATCTCTATGCCCAATATATCCTACAATTCCACACATAATATATTGTTTGTTAGATTGTCATAGTATTCAATTGCTACAAATGTACAGTTAAAGATTAAAAATCTTTGAACTCATAGATGTAAAACGTCAAAACTCTGTAAGTGGTATATTACCGACAAAATTTGGACTTTTATGCTTGTTGTAGGGGAAATATGTAATGCGTTCTTAACTTAATTTGTTTCCGAATAGAAGATTTCAAGCTTTAATCTTTTGTCTCCATTTTCAGGCAGACTTCCAAAAAGTACGGTTCCCAACGGACTTAATGTTTGGGAAACAGGTACATCTAGAGTATTGCCATCGGTCAACATGGCCTCATTGATTCCAATAAATTCAATATTAGGTGTCAATGTGAGTCCTAAAGGGCTATTATTGGTATCCCTTACCAGGATATCATTGATGTGCTCTGTAATTCTTATGGTATATTTTTCACCTTTGCCATCGGAAGATTTTTGAATAACGCCATCATAGTTTAGAAAAGCCCCTAGCAAAGGGATGGATGTTTGATCTGTATTTTCAGTGGCTCGATTAAACAAGGGTAAGTTATCTTCGGTATTATAGAGATACAACCTTGAGGGTTCTACAGTTGTTCCTGCCCCATCAAGAGTTTCCCTGTCGACGTAAAATACAAGATTTGCCTCATTGATAATCCAATTATTAGCTTTGATCTGATCTATCAATGCTTGACCTTCGGTATCGTCTTCTGCAAACAGTTTTATTTCTGTGTAGGTTCCCGCGCCCCCTTTTAGGTACAATCTTGAAGCATTTCCATCCGCATCCAGAGCATCATCAACTGTTATTGGGTAAATTTCATCATTCAACGTATTAATGGCATTTCCACTTGTAAAGCCATTTTGCTCTACTAGGGATGATAAAACGAATTGGGCATTCTCAATTATCATTTCATCGTCAGATGTATCATCCTGAGTGCCATTTGTATCTACTTTATCATAGTGATAATAAATAGTAATTGCCGCATCTTTCATATCCAACAACATCATAACATCATCCGTAATCGAGGTTGTAGAAAGATGTATGCCTCTAACAAATTCAGTGAAATTAGCTTGGCTCAACAATTCGGTCGTGCCCTCCATATCAATGACATTCTCTTGAAAAAAAGCATTATCCAATGGAACCCTAATCCCTGGATCTAAAATGGCTTTTTGCTCTGACTCATTGATATCTAGCGTAGAGGGATTATCAAATTGGTCTAACAATACTTGATTATCCGTAATCGAATAATCGCCTTCATACAAAACTTCAGAAACAAAGCTTGGAGAAAACTGTTGTGACGAATAATACTCCTGTGCCTCTTGAAAATTGGTATTTGGATCCAAATCCCGTAAAAAGTAGGTTGACCGCTCTACCTTAAGTCTAAAGGCCGTTTCTATTTCACTATTAATTATCTGATTATTGACATAAATACTATCAATATCTACTTTTTTAGAAAAATTGTTGGCAATGAAACCCTCATCATCTATGGAATCTACTACAAGAGGGTTTGTACCACTTACACGCTCCTCATTGTCTGTAAATCCATCTCCATCGGTATCACTATTGGCGTCTCTTGGGTCAATATCATACTCATCCGCTACACCATCACCATCTAAGTCCCCTTTAGGGTTCTTTAAAAATGGAATATATAAGAACACTGAATCAACTGTTTCGATCTCAGGAATGGTACTTACATTATTATCAGTATCCCAATTATCCTCATCTTCCTGAGAAAACACCCCAAAATTCGGACTCGCAGCAGTTAACAATAACTGTGAGGTTATGCTCGCCTCTGTCTTTCCATAAAGAGGGTCAATATAGACGCCCAATTGGTAAATGGGCAATTGGTTCGTTCTTACAGCCTCAATATTACTGTTATAAGCAAAAACGTCAAATTCCGCTTTGTCAGTTATGAAAGGTTCACCACCTCTTACTTCAGCTCCAATCGTTGTAAGCTCTTCTTCACAAGAAATAAAAGCAACAACAGTCAATATTCCTGCAATCACAGGAAAATGTAATCTCTTAAAAAAACTCATTTGGACTATTTTAAAACTTCAGTGTTATAAAAATTGGCATATGCTTCTTCAAAACCTTGCAAAGGAACAAATGGCAACACGGGTTTTTCTAGGTTGGAAATATGGTTTTGTAAATCTTCTGGTATTTTTTCAGCGGCTAAAATAATAGCATCAGAAAAATCTACTGCTACTTTTAACAAATTATTATAGTTTGGCGTTTTCAGTACGTTGATACTTTCCTCAGGAACACCATCAAAGGCTATTTTCTTGATCATGTCTTTATCTAATTCCCCTTCAAATCCCTGATCATATACTGAGGTGACAATTTTACTATCTCCGAACAAGGGTTCATCAGCATAGTACTTTTTTAGGTATAAAGGCAGAAGCGATGCCATCCATCCATGAACATGGATAATATCAGGGGACCAATTCAACTTTTTAACGGTTTCAACAACACCCTTGGCAAAAAAAATGGCTCTTTCGTCATTATCTTTAAAAAGGTTGCCCTCAGCATCGGTAAAAGTCGCCTTCCTTTTAAAGTATTCCTCATTATCAATAAAATAAACCTGAATACGTTCTTTTGGTATTGATGCCACTTTAATTATCAATGGCATATCCATGTCATTAATGACAAGATTCATTCCCGATAGGCGAATTACCTCATGAAGTTGATGTCTACGTTCATTGATATTCCCATACCTAGGCATGAAAATCCTAATTTGGCCACCATTACTATTGACCATCCTTGGGGTTTCATAAGACATTAAGGAAACTTCGTTCTCTGGGAGGTAGGGGACTAATTCTGAAGATACAAACAATATCTTTTTACCATTCATAAAAGCAATATTTTATTTATCCTGCAAAGGTAGGTGCAAAATTACAAAAATTATGCAGATTAGCAGTATTTATAGTAAGTTTGCTCGCCTTTAAAAAAAACATATGTTGCTGATACAAACCAGAAAACAATTAATTGCGCGACTTTCCACTTCAAAAGAAAACCATTCTCTGGGTTTAGTGCCTACAATGGGCGCCTTACATATAGGTCATGCAGCACTGGTTAAAAGGGCGGTCAAAGAAAATGATGTCGTGGTGGTGAGTATTTTTGTAAACCCAACACAATTCAATAATGCCATTGATTTGGAAAAGTATCCAAAAACATTAGAAGCCGACATAGAAGTTCTTAGCGAAATTTCAAAAAGTATTATTGTATTTGTCCCGAATATTAACGAAATGTATTCGGAAGAAGTAAAATCGTTTAATTACGATTTTGACGGTTTGGAACATGTCATGGAAGGCGCTTTTAGGGCAGGCCACTTTAATGGTGTCGGCACTATTGTTGAGTCTTTATTGACCCTGATTAAACCAGACAATGCCTATTTTGGTGAAAAAGACTTTCAGCAACTTCAGATTATCAGAAAACTTACTGAAATAAGAAAAATCCCTGTTAATATTATTGGCTGCCCAATTGTTAGGGAACCTAATGGATTGGCATTTAGTTCAAGAAACGAACAGCTCACTCAGAATATACGAAAAGAAGCGGCATTTAT
>JABDKZ010000394.1 GCA_013001935.1 Maribacter sp. | reverse complement strand
GCAATCATGAGGAATTTGATTTTAATGGGGATTTTTATGGTGCATTACTTCAATATCCTGGAAAATATGGTCAGGTATATGATTATGCCGCTTTTGTTGCTAAGGCAAAAGCACAAGAGATAAAAATTGCCGTAGCGGCCGATATTTTAAGTCTGGTATTGTTGACACCTCCAGGTGAATTTGGTGCCGACGTTGTTGTGGGTACAACCCAACGTTTTGGTATCCCCTTGGGTTATGGCGGGCCTCATGCTGCATTTTTTGCAACTAAGGAAGCATTTAAGCGAAATATCCCAGGACGAATTATCGGTGTCACTAAAGACGCTGATGGGCAGCCAGCCATGCGCATGGCATTACAGACGAGGGAGCAACACATAAAGCGGGACAAGGCAACTTCAAATATTTGTACGGCCCAGGTACTTTTGGCCGTTATGGCAGGAATGTACGCCGTTTATCATGGCCCTAAAGGCTTAACATATATTGCCGAACAGGTTCACAACAATACCAAGGCCTTAAGCCAACTAGTACAACGCTTGGGATTCAAACAAATGAATACTTCCTTTTTTGACACTATTAAATTACAGGTCGAAAATATAGATAAACTAAAGGGAATTGCTGAAAAAAAAGGCATAAACCTTAATTACATCGATGATAAAACCATATCAATATCCTTAAATGAGACCACCGATATAAATGCCATTAAACAATTGTTTTCTTGCTTCTTGGAATTCAAAGCTGTAAATGAAACATTTTCTTTTTCTGAACCTAGTTCAGATGTAATTCAATCATCATTGCAGAGAACCTCGCCCTTTTTACAAAACGAGGTATTCAATTCGTACCATTCCGAGACTGAATTGATGCGTTACATCAAAAAGTTGGAGCGCAAGGATTTAGCATTGAACCACTCAATGATCTCATTGGGTTCCTGTACCATGAAATTAAATGCCGCCAGTGAAATGTTACCATTAAGCTGGGCACAATGGGGAAATATACATCCGTTTGTTCCGGTTGACCAAGCCGAAGGGTATCAAATTGTTTTAAGGGAGTTAGAAAAGGACTTAAATACAATTACCGGTTTTGCTGGTACCTCATTACAACCCAATTCCGGCGCCCAAGGCGAATATGCGGGATTAATGATGATTCGTGCCTATCATGAATCAAGAAACGAGGGCCACCGTAATATTTGCATCATTCCTGCATCAGCCCATGGTACCAATCCGGCCTCAGCGGTAATGGCAGGCATGAAGGTAGTGGTTACGAAAACCGATGCAAAAGGAAATATAGATGTAATCGATTTAGAGGAAAAAGCAAATCTACATGCAGCTAATCTTGCAGCGCTTATGGTTACTTACCCTTCTACACATGGTGTTTTTGAATCGTCGATCAAATATATTACCAAGCTCATACATGATAATGGCGGACAGGTTTATATGGATGGTGCTAACATGAATGCCCAAGTAGGTTTGACCAATCCTGCAGCTATAGGCGCAGATGTTTGTCATCTTAATCTGCACAAAACATTCGCAATACCGCATGGCGGTGGTGGACCTGGCGTTGGCCCTATTTGTGTTGCCGAGCAGCTGTTGCCCTTTCTACCGGGAAATCCTTTGATAGAAACCGGAGGCAGTAAGGCAATTTCGGCAATTTCCGCTTCCCCATGGGGAAGCTCTTCGGTTTGCTTGATTTCCTATGGATATATAAAAATGTTAGGCGAAGAAGGCTTGACAAATAGCACGAAAGTTGCGATACTAAACGCCAATTATATCAAAGAGCGATTGAGTGGTAATTATGAAGTGCTTTATACCGGAGAAAATGGCCGTGCCGCCCATGAAATGATCATAGATTGTAGACCATTCAAACAAAATGGTATTGAGGTAACCGATATCGCAAAACGCTTAATGGATTATGGGTTTCATGCCCCAACAGTATCATTTCCAGTGGCTGGTACTGTGATGATAGAGCCCACTGAGAGCGAAAGTTTGTCAGAATTGGATAGGTTCTGTGACGCTATGATTTCCATTCGTAAAGAGATTGATAGGGCTAGTGAAAATCCTGAGAATAACGTTTTAAAAAATTCACCCCATACAATGGCAATGGTGACCAATGACCAGTGGGATTTTCCTTATAGCCGACAAAAGGCGGCTTTTCCATTACCCTATGTTTCCGGGAATAAATTTTGGCCATCCGTCAGAAGGGTTGATGACGCCTATGGAGATCGTAATCTTATCTGTAGTTGCACTCCCATTGAAGCCTATGCCGAAGTGGAATGAATTATGAAAACCCCACAAAATAGAGCCTTTCAGATTATTTGAAAGGCTTTATAGCATTAATACTTCAGGGAAATTTGATATTGAACATCGTATTGTGCAATTCTTTTTTTCTTGGATGTTTAAGAATTAAATTAATTTACCTAAAACTATAAACCAATTATGGGAGTAGCAATTACGGGAACAGGTTCATTTCTTCCACCGCTTAAAGTCGAAAATTCAAGTTTTGCAAATCATACATTCTTGAACAGTGATGGTTCTTCAATTGATGCACCCAATAGCACCATAATTGAAAAATTCAAATCTATCACCGGAATTGGAGAAAGACGTTATGCCAGGAATGATGTGAATACCTCAGAGCTAGGTTATTTTGCTTCATTAAAAGCCATTGAGGATGCTGGTATAGATAAAGAATCCTTGGACTATATTATTTTCGCCCATAATTTTGGCGATATTACCTATGGGAAAACACAAAGTGACATGTTGCCTAGCCTGGCTACGCGTGTAAAGCATAGCCTTGGAATTAAAAATCCTAAATGTGTGGCTTATGACATGTTATTTGGCTGCCCTGGATGGATTGAAGGCACGATACAGGCCAATGCCTTTATTAAAAGTGGAATAGCAGATAAATGTTTGGTTATTGGCGCCGAGACATTATCAAGAGTAGTGGATGATTACGACCGGGATTCAATGATTTATTCTGATGGAGCGGGTGCAGCTATTATAGAACGTTCCGAAACCGGAGGTGAAATAGTAAACCATACATCTGCTACCTATGCCAATGGCGAAGCATACTTCTTATTTTATGGAGATTCCTATAAAAAGGAGAGTGAGGAAGATAGGCTCTTTATAAAAATGTATGGCCGTAAAATATACGAGTTTGCAATAACCCATGTACCTCAAGCCATGAAAGATTGCCTTGATAAAAGCGGAAGGGACATTTCTGAAGTAAAAAAAATATTTATACATCAGGCAAATGAAAAAATGGATGAAGCCATTGTAAATCGCTTCTACCAATTGTATGGTCTTGATATGCCCTTAGACATTATGCCTATGAATATTGAAAAATTGGGGAACAGCTCGGTGGCCACCGTACCAACTTTATTTGACATGGTGAAGCACGGTCAAATGGCCAATCATGCAATCAACGAAGGTGATTTGGTTATGTTCGCAAGTGTAGGGGCGGGAATGAATATAAACGCAATTGTATATCAAATTTAATACTGAACCCGCTTTAGCTCAGGGAATCATATGGTGCATGCATAACACAATGCTTATTTTTTTAACTTCGTACCAATAAATAAAGGAATATCCGTTTTCGTGGATATTGTTTACTATTTTCCCGTATAGATGTACGAAAAAACATTTCCGAATAAAAGATTCAAGAATACGTTGGCTTTCCTTCAGAAGCATATTTCAACAGATCAAACGATCTTGGATCTTGGGGTTGAAAATCCCTTTTCCAAGATTATGAAAGCCCATGGATATAAGGTCACGAATACCAAGGGAGAAGATTTGGATCTTGATTTTTCGGGATTGAATCTTAGTGATTCAAATGTTGATGTGGTTACGGCCTTCGAAATATTTGAACACCTTGTGGCGCCCTTCAATATCTTGCGAGAAATAAAAGCAAATAAATTAGTGGCCAGTATTCCTTTACAACTTTGGTTTGCCCGAGCCTACCAAAGTAAAACCGATCCATGGGACAGACATTATCATGAGTTTGAAGATTGGCAATTTGACTGGCTTTTGGAAAAAGCAGGTTGGAAAATAAGGGATTCGGCCAAATGGACCAACCCAGTTAAAAAAATTGGTTTGCGACCCCTCTTACGAAGTTTCACACCAAGATATTATATCGTTTATGCTGAAAGATTGGCCTCAGCAAAAGGTTCAAAATAGTTTTAATTTGAATTTCTACATCGTCATACCCGCACATAACGAGGAGGCCTTTCTGGCTAAAACCTTACAATCATTAGCTCTGCAGACATTACAACCAAAGCGGGTGATTATTGTTAATGACAATTCTACTGACGGTACGGAACGCATTATTGATCAATTCACCCATAATTATGGTGTTTTCGAAAAATTGAATATTTGTTCATCCCAAGAACATATGCCTGGCAGTAAGGTTATCAATGCATTTAATAAAGGCCTGGAACAATTAGATGATGCCTATGACTTTATCGTTAAACTCGATGCGGATCTGATCCTACCTGTCAATTATTTTGAAAACATTGCCATGGTTTTCGCCAACAACCCGAAAGTAGGTTTGACTGGTGGGTTTGTCTATGAAAAAAATTCACGTGGAAAATGGGAATTGAACCACCCTATGGGCAAAGATCATGTTCGGGGGGCATTCAAAGCATATTCAAAAAATTGTTTTAAGGCTATAGGAGGGCTTAAATGCGCAATGGGATGGGATACGGTAGATGAGTTATTAACGCAGTATCATGGCTATGAACTTAAGACGATTGAAAGTCTGAAAGTAAAACATTTGAGACCTACAGGAAAAGCATATAACGCCAAGTCCAAACTTTTGCAAGGTAAGGCGATGTATGCCATGGACTATGGTTTTTTATTAACTATGATTGCTTCTTTTAAAATGGCATTTAAACAAAAAAACATGTTCGCACTTTACCATAACTTAAAAGGATTTGGTAAAGCTCGGAAAAATAGGCTGCCAAAAATGGTGACCAAGGATGAGGGAGCGTTTATTCGAAGACTAAGATGGAAAGGTATTAAGCGAAAATTAGCTATATAATACAAAACCACCCTACAGAAGCGTAGGGTGGTTTTTTTATCTTACAATGTTATTATCCTAGAAGCCCAACTCTTGTTTTACTTCTGCCAATAAATCTTTTCCTTTGGCAACAATAACACCAGCTCCTGCCTGTGCATCCAAAACATAGTCAAAGCCTTGTGCTGCTGCTACCTTTTCAATAGCTATTTTGGCTTTTTCCGAGATCGGGGCAAAAAGTTCAGCTTGCTTTTTTTGAAGTTCTTGTTGTGCATTTTGTTGTGCCTCACCAATATTCTTCTCGAAGCCTTGCAATTCTTGGGCCCTTTTTTGGTTTTCCTCTTCAGATTTAGAAGCGGACTCATTTGAATATTGGGTATATTTATTCTTTAATTCGGTCATAGAACTTTCAATATCAGCCCTATATGTTTCCTGTAACTTCTGTAATTCAGCCTCCGCTGCTTTCATTTCAGGCATTTGCGATAAAAGTTGTGTAACATCAATATGCGCTATTTTACTTTGTGCATTTACAAAACTTGTTGCTGCGATGATCAATGCTAAGGCAACTACTATTTTTTTTACTTCTTTCATGATTTCTAATTAAAATATTTGAGTGTTAATTTAAGTTAATGATTCTTATTAATTACTTGAGTCTTTCCCTTCTTCAGAGTCCTTTTTTCTTTCCTCCGCCTTGGCCTTCTTTTTGGCTTCCCTTTCTTCTAATAGTTTCTTTCTTCTCTCATCATAAGCCTTCTTACGCTCTTCCCTAATTTTTAATTGCTCTGCCCGCTTTTCCTCTGCTGTATTTTTCCTAGCGTCATCAGCACTTTTAGCTTTATCGATTCTTTCCTTCAGGGCATCGCTCATTTCTTCTTCTTGCTCCCTTTCTTCAAAATCTTCCAATCTATTTTTCGCAATCGCTTTTTTCTTTGGTGCACTTATTTTTCGCGTTCTTGCGATCCCTCTTAAAATCAAATCACTGATATCATGTCTTTTTTGGGAGTACAACATTACAACATCCGCAGATTTATCAAAAATAAAATCATACTTTTTATTTGCTCCTATTTTTTGTACTTCATTAAAAACTTGGTCCTGTATAGGCTGTATTAACCTTCTTTTTTGTAATACCAAATCTCCTTGGGGACCAAAACGATTTTGTTGATATTCGATCATCTCTTTCTCAAGAATCTGGATGTCTTCCTCCCGTTCTGAAATCAATTCACTGGTCAATAACACTTTTTCAGCCGTCAAATCCTTCTTCATTTGCTCAACAGTACTCTGTTTTTGTTCAATTTCAACTTTCCACTTTTGAACTTTCATTTCCAATTGCTCGCTTGCATCACGATACTCCTCGACATTCTCAAGGATATACTCCATATCCACATATGCTATTCTAACACCTCGCTGAGCGTACATGTGCGCTGAAAATAGTATCATCAATACTATTAAAAGAACATTTGTTTTTGGTTTCATTTTGATTCCGCTTTAATGTATAGAAAATATCGTGCCAAAAATACTAAAACTTTTAAAATGAATAAGTTAGCTTAAACCACGATTCTTAAATTAAAACTGTTGGCCGATAATGAAGTGTGTTTGCCAACCACTTGGGCCAACAGAAGTTGGACGATAATCTTGATCAAAACCATACCCAAAATCTATTCCCAATAGTCCAAATGCCGGCATAAATATCCTTAGCCCCACTCCAGCCGATCGTTTTAATTGAAACGGATTAAAATCCTGAAAATTGTTGAAAGAATTACCTGCTTCTAAAAAAGTAAGCCCATAAATTGATGCTGAAGGCTTTAAAGTCAATGGATATCGAAGTTCCAAAGAAAATTTATTATATATTAAAGCTCCATTTTGTTCAGTTCTTCCGTTAACCTCATTTGCACTGTAAGGTGTCAGCGATTGATTCTCGTAGCCACGCAGCTGTATAATATCCCGACCATCTAAAGTAAAATTACCCATGCCGTCCCCTCCAAGATAAAAACGCTCAAACGGAACATCGCCTACATCACTATTATAATTTCCGAGAAAACCTAGTTCAGCATTGGTCCTAAGAACCAAATCGCCTACCAAGGTAGTGTACCAGTCACCCTTAAAGTTTAATTTGTAATATTCCAACCATTTAAAACGCTCTTCCTCTAATCTTTCCCTTGTCGTATTCAGTATCGCAATCTCAGCTTGGTCAACTGTGGGGTCTAAAGCCCTTATTTCTTCAAGCAAGGCGTTGCTTGCTTCTTGCAACCCTTTGTAATCCTTATTATTGAATAAGGAATATGGGGGCGTTAATTTCGCCGTAACCTCAAAGTTGGAGCCTCCTCTTGGGTAAATTCTTCCACCACTTAAGGCATTTCTTGAAATACCCAAAGTATAGGTCAGCGCGTTTGATTTACCGTTTCCAAAATTAAATAAACCTATATTGTAATTTTTGAATTCATAAAGTTGATATCCCACAGAATGCGAAATGGTGAAAAAATCATCAGGCCATTGCACTCTTTTTGCCAACCCTGCCGAAATACCAGTAATTGAGAATCCTTGATCCTTATTCACTTCAATCCTACCAGAATTTGAATAACTCGCTCCAAACTGTTGGGTTTTTGATAAGGATAAATTAAACCTTACTGGTTTTTTACCGCCTAGCCAAGGTTCAGCGAAATTAAGACTATATACCCTAAAGGTTCTACTTGCTTGCAATCGTAAAGCGAAAGTTTGGCCATCGCCCATAGGCACGGGTTTATAGGCCTCCCCTTTAAAAATATTCTTCAAGGAAAAATTGCTAAAAGACAGTCCTAATGTACCTATAAAGCCGCCACCGCCGTATCCTCCTTGGAGCTCTATCTGGCTGGATCCAGATTCTACGAGACTATAGGCTAAATCAACGGTACCTTCATTTGGTTTTGGGTTTACAATATCTGGTTTGATTTGTTCAGCATCAAAGAAGCCAAGTTGCCCCAACTCCCTGATACTCCTAATGATATCTGACTTGTTATACTTCTGGCCAGGCCTTGTTCTTAACTCCCTAAAAATAACATGATCGTTGGTCCTATCATTACCATTAACCGTTACATGGTTTAAAAAGGTTTCCTTACCCTCAACGATACGTATCTCAAAATTGATCGTATCATTGGCTGCCGATACTTCCACGGGGTTTATACTTGAAAAAAGATATCCATTGTTCTGATATAAACTGGTTACATCATTCGCATCGGGTTTTGAGTCATCCGCAATACGCTCTCTTAACAATACGCCATTATAAGTAGCCCCTTTTTTAATACCAAGTACCCGATTTAGTGCCTGATCGGTATATACACTATTCCCTACAAAATCAATATCACCAAAATAATATTTATCCCCTTCTTCAACCTTTATATTAATTTGGATATTGTTCTTATCTACGTTCAAAATTGTATCCGACAGGATTCTAGCATCCCTATAGCCATTTTCGGCATAGGCATCCATCAATAAGGACAGATCATTGTCATAGTCATCCTTAATAAACTTCGACTTTTTCCAAAATCGTCCTAATCGTTTCTTTTTGGTCTTTTTTAGTGACTTTCTTAACTTTTTAGAAGTCAATTTATCATTTCCCTCAAAAACAATATCTTTTATTTTTACTTTATCCCCTTTGTTCACATTCACCACCATACTTCTTGAATTCGTCTCAGTCGTATCGTTTCTAGTGATAACGTTAACTTTGGTATTGAAGAAACCTTTTTTCTTGTACTTGTTCTGAATATAATTTTTACTATTGGAAATAAGACTTTCGGTAATTTTCTTTCCTTTTTTAAGATCGGTATCCTTGATTATCTCATCAACCTTTCTTTTCTTAACACCATTCACAGTAACCCTTGACAGCGTGGGTCTTTCTAAAATAACCAGTTCAAGAAAGACATTTTCCCCTTGAATATCGGTAATATAGAAATCAATATCGGTGAAGAGCTCAAGACCCCAAAGTTTATTGATTATGGCACTTATCTGTTCTCCGGGTAGTGTAATTGGTTGCCCTACCCTTAGCCCTGTATATGTTTTTACCGTTTGTTCATTATAGCTTTGAAGTCCGGTTACTTCAAGACCTCCCAGAATATATTTTTTACCATCTTCATAGTTAATATCCTGTGCTGTTGATAAGCTAGTAGCAAAAAGTAGTAAGAAGGTGACAAAAAGTTCAAGGGATTTGAACCTTTTAAACTGGTTAGTTAAGTTGTTCGCTAGTTTTTCCAAATCTTCGTTCTCTGTTCTGGTAATTTATTATGGCCTCTACCAAATGATGCTCTCTAAAATCTGGCCAAAATACATCAATAAAATATAATTCAGCATATGCAATTTGCCACAATAAAAAATTGCTGACCCTATGTTCCCCACTGGTACGGATCAACAAATCTACGTCTGGCAAATTTTGCGTGTAAAGATGGGTATTTATAATGGTATCATCAATACTTTCGGGCGAAATTATATTATTTTTAACTTTGATCGCTATTTGTTGCATTGCGTTTTTTAGTTCTTCCCTAGCACCATAACTTAAGGCCAAAGTAAGGGTCATTCCGGTATTACCCTGCGTTTTTTCCATTACCTCGACGAGTTCGTCATAGGCCTTGGCAGGCAACGACTTAATGTCACCAATGGTATTTAGCCTTACATTGTTTTTATTAAAAGTCTTAAGCTCTTTTTTAAGGGAAGAAACAAGAAGTTTCATTAAAGTATCAATTTCGAACTTGGGTCTGTTCCAATTTTCTGTTGAAAAAGTATATAGGGTAAGATAGTCCAGACCAATTTTGACACAACTTTCAACCGTACTTCGAACAGTTCGGACCCCATGCTCATGACCAAAAACCCTTAGTTTACCTTTTTGCTTGGCCCAGCGGCCGTTGCCATCCATAATAATGGCAATGTGTTTTGGCAATCTTTGGTCATCAATTTCCTCAATTGTATTCATGTAGTATTACTCAAAACAATCGGAACATGGTTTTCTACCAAACGTATAGGTCAAGGTAACCCCAGAAAACACATACCAATCGTCACTAAAAATATTCCCAAAATCAACATCCAACTGTTGATTAATGTTAGATTTTTCGGGATTACTGGCATCTAAATTATCAGTAAAGGTATATCTAGCACCAATTTCAGCCCCTATAATCAAAAATTGGTTCATTCTTATCTTGGCACCTACTACCATAGGAATTGCCATAGAACCATCCTTTTGACCAAAATTAATTTGCTGACCCGCATCTATATAATCATAGTCGTATCTAAAATAGGTTACCCCGGTATACAGGTATGGTGTAAAGGCCGGACCTATTTTATGCAAATTGTATTCCACAAAATTAAATTCCAAACCAGCTGAAGCCTCAAAAATGGAATTTTTAACAACATAACCTCTTTGCTGTCTAGAGGTTATATTTGATTTTGTGTCATCGGCCGTAAATTTACCATAAATTACGCTAGCACGCCAAGCATATCGTTTACTTTTATTCCATTTAAACAAACCACCATAGGCAATATCAGAAGGTAGAATATAATTAAACCGCCCGACATCCCCAATATTATTCGCTCCGCCAGCGAATACCCCTATTTCATATGTCTGTGCACTCATAGAAACACTGAGCAAAATAAGAATCAAGACAAGATAATTCTTCATAAATATTAAAAGTTTGCAAATATACCGCACTTTGTCGTTTAGGATGATCAATGAATAAACTAGTATTCTCAATTGATAAACAACATTTGAAGACAATTATTGTTTATTTAAGTCTTAATTGCGTTTGTCTTCCCCCCACAATAATTTGTTACGAAGGGTTTTTAGAAAACTCTCTGAAGCGTATTCAATCATCTTAATCGTGAAGTCTGCTTTCCTTATTTCGATCTCTGTTCCATTTTCCAAGGTGGCTATCCTGGAATCCATTGAAACTAAATGCTGATTTTCCCTACCTGAAACTTTAAGTCGAATTACAGTGTCATCGGATATGACCAATGGCCTTGCATTAAGATTGTGTGGTGCTATAGGCGTGAGCACCAATGATTTGGCTGTAGGGACAATCACAGGGCCACCGCAACTTAACGAATAACCGGTTGAGCCAGTAGGTGTTGATATTATTAGACCATCGGCCCAATATGAAGTTAAATATTCGCCATTCAGATAGGTTTCAACCGTAATCATTGACGTAGTGTCCTTACGACTAACAGTAATTTCGTTCAAAGCGAAATTAAGTTTCCCTATTTCATCTGTCTTGGTTTTGGCATTTACCTGGACCAGACTTCTTTCAACAATGGTATACGCCTTTTGCTTAAATTCTTGCACGAGTTTACGAACATCTTCCTTCTTAAAAGTTGAAAGAAACCCCAATCTACCCGTATTTACACCAACAATTGGGATTCCTAAATCACGAATATATGTAGTTGCCCTTAATATGGTACCATCGCCACCGAAACTAATGAACACATCAAAAGAACTATCAAGCCCCGCAACATCGTTAAAGGTCTGGTAATTACTTAGATTAAATTGCTTGGATAAATGCGCGCTGAAATTGTCTTCAATTGAAATTGTTGCAGATACCTTTTCTAGCTCATCGATAAGTTCCCCAACATATTCAAGGGTATTGTCTTGATATGTTTGTCCGTAAATGGCAACCTTCATACGCGCTATACATTTAGATATTTATCAAGATAATCTGACCGCTGTTTCAGGTCATCTATGAATTGATCTTCAATACTTCCAAAAAGAATATTGTAATTGTAGCGCCTAAAAGTTTGCACAACTTCATTCATATTGTTATTGCTGATCTTTAATGTGACTTGAACAAGTTCATCTTTTATTTCAGAAACGAAACCCCCAATGAATTTACTATTGTTGCTTTCAACAATTTGAACAATCTCACTAAAAGAATAGTCTTTTATACCTTTTGCGACAACTAGAACACCTCCTGGTTCTGTAAAGAACGGGGTATCTATAAAAACACTGACGACATCTGTAATATCAAAATAACCCAAAACCTCTTCTTTTTCACCCAGCACAGGCACTAAATTGGCTTCATTTCTGGCGAAAGATTCAAGAACATCAAGCCAACCTGCATCTTTCCCAACAAAAAAAGACTCCAAATTATACTTATAATCCTCGATGGTCTTATCAACCTCAAAATTCTCTAAATCATTTTGATTGAAAACTCCCAAATATCTTTTTTGATCAACAATGGCAACATGTGAAAAGGTATTTTCCATGAAAAACTGAACCAAATTTTCAAGTGGTTCGTTTAAATCGAAGACCGGTATCGTCGTGATTATGTGTGTCTGAATCTGCATAACATAAATTATAACGCAAAATACTAATTTAATATATCAAAAGGTGTGCCTATTTTGTAAATTTGCCTTCTTTTGAATTGAAATTTCCAATGACTAAGCTAAGTGTAAATGTTAATAAAATTGCGACCCTGAGAAATTCAAGGGGCGGTAATGTACCTAATCTG
>JABDKZ010000388.1 GCA_013001935.1 Maribacter sp. | reverse complement strand
CGTGAGTACCATGTGTACAATTGCAAGATTCAGTGCAAATCTATTAAACAAGCCCAAAATCAACAAAAACCCGATGGCAGTTTCCCAAATTGCCAATAAGAGGATGGCGAGATTCGGGCTGAGTGCTCCGAATGTAAGCTCTGAAATAGTATCTAAAGCGATGGTTTCTGCTGGACTAACTCCAGGAAAGAATTTTAATACCCCAAACCACAGATACACAATACCAATGCAAACACATGGCATACTATTAATTGAAACCCGTTTACCGAACTTCATGACCAACTCTTTCATATAGCGTTCTTTAGCGCGCTAAACTAATATTAGCTGTATTTCAAAAAAATGATAAATATCATATTAAAAAAACAATATTCAGGGTATTATAATGACCTTGTACGATAAGTCAATGCTTTTGTAATGTTTTGTAATTTTAATGTATATGACATCCAAAATGATACATAGATCTGTACTTATAACCCTGCTGTTACTATTTATTTCCTGTACATCGGATTCTGAAAAGATCCTGCCCATTGAATCAACCATGACCGAATCGGTCTATTCCTCGGTAATCGTTCAGCCAGACAGTTTGTATCAAGCTTATGCGGCCGTAGGAGGTATACTTGATCATAATCCCCTGGAAGAAGGTGATTTGGTAAGCAAGGGGCAACCCATAGTGCAAATAACCAATAATGCACCAAAATTAAACACTGAAAACGCAAGGTTGGCATTGCAATTGGCCAGAGATAATTATGAGGGAAGTGCTGCTGTTCTTAGCAGCATACAGGATGAAATCAGCGCCGTGAAATTGTCATTGAAAAGTGACTCTATAAACTACTTTAGACAAAAAAATCTTTGGGAGCAGCAAATAGGTTCAAAAATTGACTTTGACAATAGAAAACTAACCTATGAACTCTCTCAGAATAAGCTGCTTTTGTTGCAAAACAAATATAAGCGAACTAAAAATGAGCTGGAAACCCAGTTAAGGCAAGCAGAAAATAACTTTAAAACATCCCAAATTGCCAGTAAGGACTTTACAGTAACCTCAAAAATCAATGGTAAAGTGTACGCGCTTTTTAAAAATCCGGGGGAAATTGTAACTATAATGGATCCTTTGGCGACAATAGGTAGCAAAAATGTCTTTGTGGTGGAAATGTTAATCGATGAAGTAGATATAGTGAAAATAAAGAAGGGCCAAAAAGCCCTGATTACGCTCGATGCCTATGACTCAAAAGTGCTTGAAACTACAATTAGTAAAATCTATCCCAGTAAAGACCAGCGCTCGCAAACCTTTAAAATCGAAGCCATTTTCAAGGAAATTCCAGAAGTATTATATCCAGGTCTTGCAGGGGAAGGCAACATAATCATTGCACAGAAAAGCAACGTTCTAAGTATTCCCAAAGAATATCTTATTGATGGGGATAAAGTGCAAACAAAAAATGGGACAGTTGCTGTGACGATTGGTCTTCAAAGTATGGACAAAATTGAAATTATCTCAGGTATTGATGCTGACACCTACATATATAAGCCCAAAAAATGACGAATTGGAAAGTAATATTGGGTATCGCCAAAACACATCTTATCACCAAGATGAAATCAACAACAACGGCTTCATTAGGCGTTACCTTTGGAATAGGTGCTTATATTACTTTGGTGAGTTTTATGACGGGATTAAACGGTATGCTCGATGATCTTGTCATAAACCAAACACCACATATTCATCTTTATAATGAAATTGAACCTTCCGAACAACAGCCGATAGCCTTGCATGAGGAATTTGAAAATGCCCTTAATGTTGTGCATTCTATAAAGCCCAAACAAAGTCAAAAAAAAATACATAATGCCCTACCCATTTTAAACTACCTGAAGGAGACTGGTAATGTAAAAGGGGCCACGCCACAATTAAGGGCACAAATCTTTTATTTATCAGGTTCAATTGAATTAGGGGGAAATCTTGTCGGAGTCGATATTATGGAAGAAGTAAGATTATCGAATATCCAGGACTATATTATTCAAGGCACTCCTGAAGCTTTAAAAAATAACAATAGTGGTATTTTACTAGGTTCAGGATTAGCAAACAAAATGTCGCTATCTACTGGGGACCGGATCCAAGTTAGCACGATCAAAGGCGATATTTTTCCATTGAAAATAGTGGGCATTTATCAAAGCGGCATAGCCGATATTGATAATATTCAAAGCTTCACGAACTTAAAGACCGTGCAACAGATCTTGGGAGAGGCAGAAAACTACGTCACGGACATCAATGTTAAACTTAATGACATAACCGAAGCGGCCACAATGTCCCGTAGACTTGAACGACAGTTTAAAGTTAAAGCCATAGACATCAATGAGGCCAATGCACAATTTGAAACAGGAAGTAATATTAGAAATTTGATCACATATGCCGTTTCTATTACCCTTCTCATCGTTGCCGGGTTTGGCATCTACAATATTCTAAATATGCTCATTTATGAAAAAATGAAAGATATTGCCATTTTAAAGGCAACCGGATTTTCCGGCACGGATGTGCAGTTGATTTTTATGAGTCAGGCTATGATCATTGGTGCAATAGGTGGCATTCTAGGGTTAGTTGTGGGTTACGGACTTACAAGGCTTATAGACAACGTTGCCTTTGAAACCGAGGCCCTTCCTACTATCACCACATACCCTATCAACTATAATATCATGTATTACATTATAGGAATCTCATTTGCCTTAATATCTACATTTATTGCTGGATATCTTCCTTCAAGTAAAGCGAAAAGAATTGACCCGGTTCAAATAATACGTGGAACATAAAGAATATCATGTCAATAGTATTAGAAGCAAAAAATATAAATAAATATTTTAAAAAACCTGTTCTTTTTCATGTACTTAAGAATCTAAATTTTAAAGTTAAAACAGGTGAATTTGCCTCGATAATGGGAAAATCCGGATCGGGAAAATCGACCTTGCTATACATTCTTTCCACAATGGATACCGATTATGAAGGTCAACTGTTTTTGAATGAAGAGTTAGTAACAGGTAAACCCAATACACTATTGTCAAGAATTAGAAACAAGCATATTGGTTTTGTCTTCCAGTTTCACTACTTATTATCAGAATTCAGCGTCTTGGAAAATGTAATGCTACCAGCAAAGAAATTAGGTGTAAAATCGCATTCAGAGATTGAATACGATGCTATGGAGAAGCTAAAAATGTTGAAAATTGATCAACTTGCCAAAAAACGGGCATCGAGAATTTCAGGAGGCGAAAAACAACGAGTTGCTATTGCCAGGGCATTAATAAACAACCCTTCAGTGCTCATGGGCGATGAACCTACCGGTAATTTGGATAGTTATAATGCCGAAAATGTATTTCAAATCTTTAAACAACTCAAAGAAGACCAAGGACTTTCCCTTTTGGTAGTAACTCATGATATCGATTTTGCCAAGCGAACCGACCGTATAATTCAAATGGAAGATGGGCAAATAATAAATCAATAGTTTAACAATTAAATAAGATCTATGACAATTATCATATAAGTTTTTATAGGATGGAGGTAACTTTAATCAACATCAAAAATGTGTATTTCAAAAAGCAAGGACATGAAAAACTATAGAACCAGACCCAAGGGCAATTATATACAAAACACGGATTGGGAAGAATTATACGTTTTAACCAAACATTGGAAATCCGATTTATCATTCTACCAACAAGACTTGAATTTTCTACATAAGCTATTAAATAAATACTTTATCTGGATTACGAAAAAAGAGAACCTGGAAACCGTGAAGGCCATTGGACAAAGTATTTTAAACGATAAGCAAAATGCCAAGGAATTAAAAAAGAGGGTCAATGAACATCTTACCCATATCGCACAGACCATTGATGATCCTTTTAAGCATGATTCCAGGATTTTTCGTGATGAACATGAAGTACTTGAAGATGATATCGCTAAATTCTACAAAACCGTGAGGAAAAACAGAAAACAGGTGTTTTCAGTTACGGAACATATTGTAGATAGCGAAAGTCTGGAGCATTTACTTAAGGATTAGGCTTTCAATAAGGTATTTATTCTTGGTTTCAACGCTATCGATTTTCGTTTAAAAAAGGACCTTATTATAATTTGCACAGCAGACTTATGTTTACACTTTTCCTTTAAAAATGTTGAAATGGGTACATTACATGAACGGTAACCTTTACAAATCAGCATTTCACTTGTATTAGCAATAAATCCGGTCTCTGTGAGTGCCTTTCTAATATCAAAACCCTTATCGCACTTGTTATACTTCATTACAATCATAAATGAATGATACGTTTTCATCATGGCCTGATGCTTATCATTTAAGATTCCATTTTTTGGGCCTAACTTATCATTCCCAAAAAAGTGTCATGAAAGCGATTGCCTTAATAGAAAATCTGGATTCAAATAATTGCAAACATATTATTGTTCGAAACCTGAGCAAGATTATGGATATAAGGATAATGGAGATCAACCTCGATAAAAAGACCTTATCGTTTAAATATGATAGCATTGGTGCCATTGAAAAGGTAAAAAGGGAACTTTGGCGCATTGGATATCCTTTAAATCAGCTTATTAAAAAAGATCCGCATAACGAATTAGTGATCTAAAATCAAAATAATACCAAAACCGTCTCAATTGTGGAAAATATCAAAGAAAAACTTCATCATAATCTTGGGAAGCTCTTTTATGCAGTGGCCATGGCAGACAAGAAGATCGAAGTTGAAGAAATAACCGTATTCAAAACTGAAATTCGAAATAGATGGGGCGACCCTGATGTCAAACAAAATGAACTTGCTGTCAAAGGTCATCATGAAATAATAAATGTATTTACCCAGTTACAGGCCATAACTGCGGAAAGCGATTCTTGCTTTAACGAATTCAGTGAATTCTATAATGAGCATAAAAATCTATTCAGTACGGACATAAAAAAACGCATTTGGAACACCGCTCAGGCAATCGCTTTATCATTTGCACATAAAAACAAGTCAGAATTAATACTATTGGCAAAACTTAAAATACTTCTTGAAAAATAATCTCAAATTTTTTGAGTGATTACTGGTAAATCTGCGTGGTTTGCAATATCCTCACTTATACTTCCTTTAAAAAAATGCGCTAAGCCCTTTCTTCCATGGGTAGGCAGCGCAATAATATCCGCGTTTACAGTTTTAGCATAATTATATATTCCTTCCTCAAGGTTATAATCATTCAATATTGAAACCTTATCTTCTCCGACCATATCGCCATGGTGTGCAACACTCATAAACAATTCAATTTGATCATTGATTTCCTGGTTACTCCTAAAGTATTGATTGGGACGATTTACATAGACTAATTGTACATTGGCCTCTAGCATTTTGAAAAATTTAAGGGCCTTATTATAGGCAGAAATATTTTCTACTTCAAAATCGCTGGCAAAAATGGCTTCTTTTATTTCGAAATTTTCCCTTCTTTTTTTAATAACGAGGACAGGGGCTTCACAGGTACGAATGACCTTTTCGGTATTTGAACCTACAAATAAACCACTTAAACCACTAGCTCCATGGGAGCCCATGACGACCAGATCAATTTCCTGCTCTTTTACAATTTCATTGATCTCATTAAAATCCTTATAATTCTGAACGGTTTCAAAAACCCTAACTCCTTTTAAAAATTCTTTATCCAAAAAAGAATCAAACCTCTTTTTCGCCAATTTCATATAATATTGGGCCTCCATGAATTCTTGGGATTCGTCCTTTGTTAAAACAGCTTCAGAAAGTCCTAACATGTGAAGCACAATTAAACGGGCATCAAATCTTTTGGCCAAAGCAGCCGCAACTTCCAATGCATTTTCTGAGAACTCAGAAAAATCTACAGGTATGAGTATCTTGTTCATGGGTATTGATTTATTTGGGTTAAAACTATGTTTAGTTGTCAATGTTTATTCATAATAGCCTTTCTTTTATTCAATTGCTTTTCCAAATCCTTTATAGTCTTGGCAGCTGCCTTCTCAAAATCATCTTCATTAGAATGGGCAAATAATCTGGGTCCAGGAGCACTAAGTTCAATTTCACAGATCTTTCCTTTTCCGGTAGGGTCATTTTCCTGTTTAAAATGAACTCTGGCCCGGATTAACCATTCATATTTGTTGGCAAGTTTATTTAGTTTAGCGGTCATTAATGTATTCATGGCTTCGCTGGTAGGCATTTGAACATATTGAATATCAATTGTCATATTATGTTATTTTAAGATTTATATAAAACTAAATATTTTAACCACTCCAGACCATGACAATTGTCATTATGTGAAAATAAAAATCAAATTTACTTATGAATCAGTAACGGAATAAACATTCCATATAAATGCTAGGTCATTTGGAAATGAGAGCTGAGTGTTTTTAATTGGTTGAACTTTGAAATTATAGTCTTGGGATATACTTAACCTTTTCCTAAGGAATGGTAATCAATATATTAGGTGGCATTTACTATTCCAAAAAGTGACAGATATGGTTTTGATCGTATTGGCTACCTTATTTTCAGTGCTTTATCACCAAGGGTTCAATTTGAAACTGAAACACCAATTATTTTACGATTGATGTGCCTGCGCTGGGACTGGCTTCAAACCACGTCAGTTTTAGTTTATATTCTTTTTCATAGGCTTTAGAAGCAGCTTCTACGTAGTTCTCAATGGCATCTTCATGCACAAAGTTTATGGTGCATCCTCCAAAACCACCACCCATCATTCTAGCTCCCAAGACCGAATCATACCTTTTCGAAAATTCCACGAGAAAATCTAACTCTGGACAACTAACCTCATACATTTTGCTGAGCCCATCATGGGTTTCATATAATAGTTCTCCAACTCTTCCAAGGTTATTGGCCTTTAGCGCCTCAACAGCTTCCAAAACCCTTTTTTTCTCTTGAATTATATATGCGCAACGGTTGTAGACGATTTCATCAAGTTCACTTTTTACATTGTTTAACATATCCATCGTTGCATGTCGTAACGATTTCACCTGAGCATATTTGCGTTGAAGGACAGCTACACCCGCTTCACATTGGGCCCTTCTAACATTGTATTCCCCAGAGGCTAGATTGTGTGAAACATTCGTATTTAAAAGTACAATCTTATAAGGTTTTATCTGAATGGGGATATATGAATAATCAAGCGATTCGCAATCCAAAAGAATCACATGACCTTCCTTACTCATAACCGAGGCAAATTGGTCCATTATTCCACATTTCGTTCCGGCATAGGTATGCTCGGCGGCCTGTGAGAGCTCAACAATATCCATTTTGGTCAGACCTAAATCGAACATTACATTTAAACCAAAAGCCAACCCGCATTCCAATGCAGCAGAAGAGCTAACACCAGAGCCAATGGGCACATGACTTTCCAAAGTACAATCGAAACCCCGCAACTTATCGGTGCGCTTCGATATCTCATTTAAAACACCTAAAATATAGTTTTCCCAAGCTACCTTACTTTTTTTGATTTTATCCAAAGACAGCTCAAAACCCTTATCATAACCTTTGCTATAAACATGGCAGATTTTATCCGAACCATTTTTTTGGAAATTGAAGATTATCTTTTTTTCAATAGCTGTAGGAAGTACATAACCCATATTGTAATCGGTATGCTCTCCTATAATATTAATTCTACCGGGTGAATCTA
>JABDKZ010000377.1 GCA_013001935.1 Maribacter sp. | reverse complement strand
ATCTTACTTTTCGTGATTTTAATAGGTATGCAATTCTATCGCCCTGAAAAAAATCTGGCTCAAGGGGATCATACCTCGGTTTTTCTTACTGAAACCAATCCGCCCGCAGAAGTTCGCCAAATCCTGGAAAACAGTTGTTATGATTGTCATAGTGATCATACACGATACCCATGGTACAATAATATTGCTCCGGTCTCTTATTGGTTGGCCGATCATGTTAAACACGGAAAAGGGGAGTTGAATTTTTCTGAATGGAAGGACTATGCCAACAAAAAGAAAGACCATAAGTTAGAAGAAGTCGTAGAGGTTATTGAAGATAGTGAAATGCCGTTAAAGGAGTATACTTGGACACATAAAGATGCCAAACTTACAGATATGCAGAAGCAGTTGGTCATCGAATGGGCTAAACAAACTAGAGTACTTTATCTACTAAATCAGCAACCGCAATAGGTACGCCCGTAGTTGCCTTTTGTGCTATCACCATTAAATTATTTAGCGGATTTCTTTGAATTGATGGCCTAGGGTCAATAAAATAAATGGGTATGCCAGAAGCGACATAGTTAATTAAGCTTGCAGCGGGGTATACCTGCATAGAAGTACCTATGATCATTAAAACATCGGCTTTGGAAGTTATTTCTATGGCATTCGTCATCATGGGTACATCTTCTCCAAACCAAACGATATGGGGTCTTAACTGGTATCCTTTTTCGCAGTAATCCCCTAACATTAAATCTTTAGTCCACGCGATAGGATTGCCTCCGTAGGTGCTGCGTACCTTGAGAAGTTCGCCGTGTAAATGCACTACCTGCGAGCTGCCGGCCCTTTCATGGAGGTCATCAACATTTTGGGTAATGACGGTCACTTTAAAATTTTGCTCCAAGGCTGCAAGTGCTTTATGAGCCTTGTTTGGAGTTACCTTTGGTAATTGTCGCCTGCGTTGATTGTAAAAATCCAACACCAATTCGGGATTTTTCAAGAATCCCTGGGGCGATGCTACCTCCATAACATCATGTCCCTCCCATAATCCATCTGCATCACGAAAGGTTTTTATACCACTTTCAGCACTGATTCCAGCTCCGGTCAAAACAACGATATTCTTCTTCATGATATAAAAATAGACTTTTTCTTATATTCGGTTTATGGTAGATCAACAACTTTTAGCCTATCTGGAAGAATTTATATCTAACGATAGAACAGAACGATTTCTCAAGGTTCTGGAAGAACGCACTAAATATATTACCGTGGCCATCGAAGATGTTTTTCAGCTTCACAATACCAGTGCAGTAATACGAAGTTGTGAGGTATTTGGTATACAAACCGCCCATATAATTGAAAACCGTTTTGGAAAAAGGTTAGACAAGAATATCGCGATGGGAGCGCAGCAATGGGTAGATGTTCAGCGATATAGGGACTCAGCCTCCTGTATCGCATATATGCGTCGTGAGGGCTATCAAATTATCGCCACTTCACCAAATGATGATACCTGTTTTCTAGATGATTTTGAAATGGATAAAAAAACGGCCTTGTTCTTTGGTACTGAAAAAGATGGTTTGAGTAAAGAAGTGATGCAAGAAGCTGATGGTTTTTTGAAGATACCAATGGTCGGTTTTACTGAAAGTTTAAACATATCGGTTTCAGCGGCCATAATTCTACAACATCTATCAACAAAATTAAGAAGACAAGCTTTGCCATGGCAACTATCTGACTCGGAAAAAATGGATATAAGATTGGAATGGACAAAAAAATCAATCAATAGCATAGATGCCATTTTAAATAGATATTATGAATAAACATGATTTTTAACTATATTTAATGAGAACCAACTAATTGATTTACAAATGACTATACTACTTTACATTTTAATCGGACTCGTTGTGTTGATAGCAATATTGGCTATGATAGCACCAAAAACTTATAGTGTTTCACGAAGCACTTCAATTTCAAAACCCGTTTCAGAGGTTTTTCAGTATGTACGTTCACTTAAAAATCAAGATGAATGGGGTCCTTGGGCCAAAAAAGACCCAAACATGACGAAAGAATTTCAAGGCACGGATGGAGAGGTAGGGGCTATTAGTGGCTGGAAAGGAAATAAGGATGTAGGTGAAGGCGAACAAGAAATTATGGCAATAAAAGAGAATGAAGTTGTTGAAACAAAATTGCGTTTTTTTAAGCCCTGGAAAGCGGAATCTGACGCCTATATCAAAGTAAATGATGAAGGTAATGGTTCTACCAAAGTAACTTGGGGATTTTCGGGAAAGAATAAATTTCCGTTTAGTATTATGATGCTTTTCATGAACATGGACAAAAGTGTGGGCAAGGATTTTGAACAAGGACTTTCTGATTTAAAATCAACATTGGAAAAATAAGGGTATGGAACATAATATGGTAGGCTGGTTTGAAATACCGGTGAACGATATGGATCGAGCCAAGGCGTTCTATGAGAAAGTTTTCCATGCCACTATTAGTGTTCATGATTTGGGGGGCATAATAATGGGTTGGTTCCCAGATGCACCCGGAAAAAAGGGAGCTTCAGGGTCATTGGTGAAGCATGATATGTATAAACCAAGTGCTACTGATGGACCCTTAATTTACTTTACCTGCCCCGATCTTAGTGACGAACTGAATAGGGTAGAAGCTGCCGGTGGCACAATAATGCAACCTAAGACTGAAATAGGAGGGGGTCATGGATTTATGGCTTTAATCAGGGATACAGAAGGGAATAGGATTGCACTACAT
>JABDKZ010000375.1 GCA_013001935.1 Maribacter sp. | reverse complement strand
TTAAATTCCTCTAATCTTTCTGTTTGATGCATAGACTTTGACAAATGTATTCCACTACAATGGTGAATACGGATTTACTTACCCAATTCAACTCGCAAATATCGACATATTCATCGAACCAATATTTCTAAATTGAATCAATTAACAAAATACGGCACAGTCGGTACAAAACCAACAGAAAATAAATTAATAAAATACTTGATAAAAATAGGACTTTAGAAATAGGGGGCGTATTGCAGCACTCGAAAATCCAACGTATTGAAAGAAGGGTTTTTTAATTTCAATTTTTTATAGACAGCAAGACTCCCAACGGCCCTATTTGCAGCACCTGAAGGGGCAGTAAGCGAAACTGTTTTAATGATTCTCCGTTCGTTACGAATCAAAGGAAGAATGAATTGATGTATTCTAGGCACTTGGTCACTCACCACAGCTAGCTTGATTTGATGTTGTTTAAGATGCTGGCGAAAAAAATACTCAGGTCCATTTTTACTATTTCCTCCCGTGAACAATAAAGTTTCAATATTTGGATATTCTTGTAAGTAGAAAATTAAGTTTCTAAGTTTTATATTCTGCATCCCTATGTCCGAAGCATCAATCTTCGAACGTTCCGCACTTTGCACAATATCACAAATACCAATCTTACGTTCAATTAGGAATTTTTTTCTTTGTTCAATCGCTTTTCTTGTAGTTTCATAAACCAAGTTCAAGGCGAAGGTCCGATCGAGTATTGGCCATAATTGACCATCCCTACTCCCATAGCAAAAATTCACATCCCCTTCTTTTAATTCCCCGGTGGAAAATCTTGGTGGGGGCAGCGTACCCACAATCAACTTGGTAGCTTCGTTAAAAAGAAAAGGTTTGTATGGGTGCTTATGAATAAACAAAATAAATTGTACAGGATAAACAAATTGAGGAAATGAATCTCCAAAAGTCAAATATACAGTTTTACAAATTTTAAAACTTAAGGCGTCAAATTATAACTAATTCAGTAATTTTAAGAAAATCAAAACATTCAATTATGGGAAAAGGCGATATTAAAACCAGGCGTGGTAAGATTGCAAATAAATCATACGGAGCTAGAAGACCTAAAAAAGCAGCAAAAGTCGAAGTGAAACCAAAGAAAAAAGTAACTAAAAAGGTTGCGAAAAAAGCAAAGTAATCTAATCTATTACAAAGTTCAAAGTTACATTACTTTCGGTATCCAACCCTATTTCATAGGTGTAAAAACCTAAAGGTAATGGGGTTTCACCAACAAAATCAATGGGCTGTAATACATAGGTTTCATCTGCGGAATTTATAGCTATATATGCATACCTATAAGCGCTGTCATAGATTAAATAATCTGAATATGAACCTGGACCAATATTCTCATGAACCATCCCGTCATCACCTACTTGAATGGTATCGTAGTTGATTGAGCTCACATTTTTCACCCGTATCTGAATGCCATTCAATTCATCATCCCGGTCTTTACAACTGCTGTTGATCAGGAAGACGCTTATTATTAAAATCCAAAACTGCCTCATATCGCACTGAATTAAATACATGTGATATGATACTAACGCTATCCTTAAAGAAATATTCTACCGAATAAATACAGGTTGGTTCGCTTTTAGTGTATGCTCTTTACTAAAAATGTAATCATCAAGGTTAAAACCTTGAATATCCTCGATTGTTTTAGCATTGGAGTCTAAAATGTATCTCACCATTGAACCGCGAGCCTTTTTTGCGAAAAAGCTAATGACTTTTAATTTATCATTCTTCCAATCCTTGAAAATGGGGGTGATTACCGGAACCTTAAGATTTTTTTCATCAATGGCCCCAAAATACTCATTACTTGCCAAATTTATAAACAGTTCACCATCTTCCAATTCGGCATTCAAGTAATCGGTCAGTTGCTTCTTCCAAAATTCGTACAAGTTCTTTTTTCGCGCAATCCTCAACGATGTCCCCATTTCAAGACGATAGGGCTGAATTAGGTCCAAAGGTTTCAATATTCCATAAAGACCGGATAATATGCGCAAAGTATCTTGTAGTTTCTCCAGTTTCTGTTCAGGGATCGAATAAGCATCCAATCCTAAATATACATCCCCGTTAAATGCATAAACAGCTGGTCTTGCATTTGTGGGATCAAACGGAGCCGAGAAATTTTGATTGCGCTCCCAATTTAGTTCAGCTAGGTTATTTGAAATCCCCATTAATTTTGACAGAGCACGTGGTCTTTTTTTCACCAAAACCTTATTCAATCTTTCAGCCTGCTCTAAAAAATGAGGTTGTGAATACTTTTTGGTTGGCAATTCACTTTCTAAATCCAGTGATTTTGCCGGAGAGATTACAATTTTCATATCAATCAATTTTAGGCATAAAAATAATAAGGTTTATCAGACATTCCTATCCCTGATCAAAGTAGTTATTAATAGAAGTATAGCTATAATTTATGCTTATTTGGTATGCCTTGCATAGTCTTTCCATTTAGCGATACAATTGGCCATATCTTCAGGTATTTCTGAGTCAAATCGCATATACTCCCCTGTCAAAGGATGAATAAACCCTAAAGTCTTGGCATGCAACGCCTGCCGTGGAAGAATTTTAAACGCATTATCAACAAACTGCTTGTATTTTGTAAACGTTGTGCCTTTGAGTACCTTATCACCACCATAGCGCTCATCATTAAATAGTGTATGGCCAATATGTTTCATATGCGCCCGAATCTGGTGTGTTCTACCGGTCTCCAATCTACATGAAACAAGGGTTACATACCCCAATCTTTCCAAAACCTTAAAATGCGTTACCGCTTCCTTCCCCTGATCACCTTCTGGAAAAACCTGCATTTGTAATCGATTTTTAGGATTTCTGGCAATATGACCGTCAATAGTACCAGTATCCTCTTCCATATTACCCCAGACCAATGCAATATATTCCCTTTCAGAAGTTTTATCAAAAAATTGTTTTGCCAAATGTGTCATTGCAGCTTCAGTCTTCGCAACTACCAAAAGTCCAGAGGTATCCTTGTCTATACGATGCACCAGACCTGGACGTTCATTACTGTTTGTTGGCAAATCCTTGATATGGAACAAAAGCGCATTGATCAAGGTTCCGGAATAATTGCCATGTCCAGGATGAACTACCATCCCAGCTGGTTTGTTCACTACAAGCAATACTTCATCCTCATATACAATATCTATTGGTATATCTTCAGGTGTAAGCAAAAGTTCATGAGGGGGATGTTCAAAAAGCACTTTTACCTCATCACCTGCCTTTACTTTGTAATTCTGCTTTACAATAGTATCATTCACCCAAATATGGCCATTTTTTGCCGCCAGTTGAATTTTGTTTCGCGTGGCATTTTCAATAAAATTCATTAAGAATTTATCTACACGCAGAGGCTCTTGCCCTTTTGAAGCCAAAAACCTGTGATGCTCAAATAAATCATCCTCATTGGGTTCCTGTTGTATTTTTGGTGCCATAGTCTATTCTGAATCGGCCTTTATCCGAGCGCGATCGGGTATTGTTCCATTACCACAGACCAGTTCTATTTTTGAAGTTTTAGGTAACTTTTGGCCAGGGTTTATAATCTTGCCCTTATACTTTATGTAGTAGACCATGTCTTTACCGAGTTCATCAATGTGTGTAACGCGTTGTACATCTAAACCTACAGCCTTTAGCATAGATGAGGCATTACGTTGTGTGACCTGGATGATATTAGGGACCGTAACTTTCTTATATCCTGAAGGATTCACGGTGAAGTATATTTTTCTGTCTTCCTTACTTTGCTACCAGCCTTGGGATCTTGCTCAATGATCGAAAATCGAGGGTAATCCTGATTATAATTGGCCGAATCCAAGACTTCGTAACGCAAACCAGCATCCTCAATCGCCTGTCTCTTATCCATTACCGACATTTTTGCAAAATCAGGTACCTCTACAAATTCCCAGTGCCTGGTAGAAC
>JABDKZ010000374.1 GCA_013001935.1 Maribacter sp. | reverse complement strand
TTTCAAGGATATTTGTTGGCGTTTTATTTATTATTAGCGGCTTTATTAAACTCAATGATCCCGTTGGTTTTTCATTTAAATTAGAGGAGTATTTTAGTCAGGGGGTACTCGACCTTCCATTTCTTATGCCATACGCGTTGGGCATTTCGCTGTTCGTAGTAGTTTTGGAAGTATTGTTGGGGGTTATGCTATTAATCGGTTTTAGGGCAAAGTTTACCTTATGGAGTTTGCTGCTTATGATTGTTTTTTTCACTTTTCTTACCTTCTATTCGGCCTATTTCAATAAGGTGACCGATTGCGGTTGTTTTGGCGATGCAGTAAAGTTAACGCCATGGGAATCTTTTACTAAGGATGTTGTCTTATTGGTTTTAATTCTCATATTATTTATCGGCAGAAAATACGTAACTCCCATTTTCGGATCTAATGCAAAGCGGGTTATTACTGCCGGTTCCCTAGTCTTGTGTGTTGCATTTGCTTATCATGTTTTGCGACATCTCCCGGCCATTGACTTTAGACCCTATAAAATTGGTGCGAATATCACGGAAGGCATGAAAATGCCCGAAAATGCACAAAAACCAGTTTTCGAGTACGCTTGGAAGTTTAATGTAAAGGGCGAGGAAAAGGTTATCGTGACCTATGGCGACTACCCAACCGTGAATGGTGATTTCATTGATGTGGCGACTACCGAAATCCAAAAAGGGTACGAACCACCAATCCATGATTTTACCATTGAGCAAAATGGAGAGGATTTTGCCGCCAGCCTCTTGCAAGAACCAAAGTTGATGTTGATTATCGCCTATGATCTTCGAAAGAGCAAGTATAAGGTGTTTCCAGAATTTCCGGAGGTGATAACCAAAGCAAAAAATTCGGGTTACAAAGTGATAGGCATGTCGGCTTCAGGTCCCAATCAAACGAATACCTTGGTCAAGGATTTCAATTTGGAAACCCCATTTTATTTTACGGATGAAACTACCTTGAAGACCATTGTGCGTTCTAATCCAGGGGTATTGCTTTTAGAGCAAGGAACCATTAAGCAAAAAGTGCATTACAATGATTTAAATGAATTAAAATTTGACTAAAAAGATGATTCTTTAGCTTCCGGACAAATTTAAAATTGATCAATAATTACGATACTGAACATAGCGATATTTAAATAATAAAGAGAATAAGTCATGAGAAACAAAATTGTAGCAGGTAACTGGAAAATGAATAAGAATATGGCTGGTACCGATGCCTTATTGGCCGAACTATCAGCAAAATTGCCAAATACGCATGCCAAGGTAATGGTATCTCCAACTTTCGTGAATTTGGCGGGTGCTGTTCGCCAATTGGAGGGTTCTGAGATTGAGGTAATTTCCCAAAATATGCATTTTGCCGAAAGTGGTGCTTATACAGGTGAAATATCGGCAGACATGTTGTTGGACATTGGTATTAAAACAGTCATTTTAGGTCACTCTGAAAGAAGGGCCTATTTTGGTGAAACCGATGAAATTCTAAAGAAAAAAGTTGAAGCGGCCTTAGCGAACAACATGACGGTTATGTTCTGTTTTGGTGAGGAATTGCAAGATCGTAAATCGGGGAATCACTTCAGTGTGGTTGAAAGCCAATTAAAGAATGCATTGTTTGATTTGGATCCAAGTGCATGGAGTAGCATTATCTTAGCTTACGAACCGGTTTGGGCCATTGGTACAGGTGAAACGGCCTCGCCGGAACAAGCCCAGGAAATGCATGCGTTTATTCGTAAAACCATTGCCACTGCCTTTGACCAAACTATAGCCGATAATGTTTCCATCCTTTATGGTGGTAGTGTAAAACCTAGCAATGCTGAGGAGATTTTCTCCAAACCGGATGTTGATGGCGGACTCATAGGAGGGGCAGCATTGGCAGCCGATGATTTTATAGCGATAATTAAAGCGATCTAAGACGCTTTTTCAATACTACTTAAACGGTCTAAAAAATTTGCATTAGTAGTCATTACATGCGAAGCAAAGTAATCTCTTTGCGGTCATTGCGTGTAAGGCTATAAACAAGGCTTTTTAGACCGTTTCATTCCTACTTCTTAATCTAGGGCATGTCCAATACCATATATTTAGAATATACGTTTACGGTCACACCGCTTCAACCGGGTGCCGATATTTTGATTGCCGAATTGGGCGAAGCCGGTTTTGAGAGCTTTGTTGAACATGCTACAGGTATTCAAGCCTATATTCAAAAAAAAGATTGGTTTTCAGGCCTATTAGATGATGTTGAGGTATTGCGTAATACGCACTTTACTATTGAATACGTTCATAAGAAAATAGCAGAAGAAAACTGGAATGCCACTTGGGAGCAGAGTTTAAAACCTATCAAAGTGGGCAACCAATGTGAGGTACGTGCCCCATTTCATGAAAAATCCAATGTGGCCTATGATATTGTCATTGAACCTAAAATGAGTTTTGGAACTGGGCATCATGAGACCACACATATGATGCTTCAATTTATTTTGGATACTGATTTTGAGGGGAAATCTGTTCTTGATATGGGTTGTGGCACAGGGGTATTGGCAATTCTTGCCGAGATGAAGGGAGCAAAATCGCTAGCTGCCATAGATATTGATAATTGGTGTTACATGAATGCCAAGGAAAATGTGAACCGCAATTTATGCAGGCGCATTAAGGTCTACGAGGGGGATTCTAGTTTGCTACAGCATCAAAAATACGATCTTATACTAGCCAATATAAATCGGAATATTTTGTTAGATGATATACCCACTTATGTGAAATGCCTCAATAGCCAAGGGCAATTGTTCTTAAGTGGTTTTTACAAGGATGATATTCCACAAATCACCGCAATTTGTAAGGAAAACGGACTCGTTCTTGAAAAAAATCTTGAAAAAAATAATTGGGTAGCGGTAAAATATGTATTTTAGTTACGGTTATTCGGGTAATAAAATGAGTTGCTATGGGTACTAAGGAAAAATATTTAGAAGAATTACTGCTAAAGGAAGAAACGGTAAAACAAAACGAAATCGTGCTCTTTAATGATGAGGTAAATACTTTCGATCATGTAATCGATACCTTGGTTGCTGTTTGTGATCATACACCCGAGCAGGCAGAGCAATGTTCCTTGATTGTACACTACAACGGAAAGTGCACTGTAAAAACCGGGGAATACAAGGAATTAGAACCCCGTTGCAGCAAATTATTACAAGCTGGTCTTAGTGCCGAAATTGTTTAAGCTGGCCCGCCTTCTAGATTTATTTATTGCACATCCTAAGGTTTTCCTGGAATGCATATCACATTTATTTTTCTACCAAAATGGTCGTAATCCATAGCGTTTAAAATACCCTAGACAATACTTCTTTTTTAGCTAAGGAATAGACTAATTATGGTTAGTCCCGATGGTCTTTAATGCTTAATTTTAAAGGTTAATCAAACCAAACAACCATGTCTTCATTAGAAAAATTAACGATTAAGGAAAAAATTGGGTATGCCCTCGGTGATGGTGCAGCCAATATCGCTTGGCGGGGTGTAGCTACCTTTTTGTTCATTTTCTATACCGATGTTTTTGGATTGAGCCCGGTTACCGTAGGGGTACTCATGCTGGTCGCTCGATTTAGCGATGGAATTAGCGATGTGGTCATGGGGATTATTGGGGACAGGACAAAGTCTAAATACGGCAAATTCCGCCCTTGGATCTTATGGACGGCCATTCCCTTGGGGGCCATCCTTTCCTTATTATTCACCAGTCCTGATCTAGGTACATCGGGCAAGATCGTTTATGCCTATATCACCTACATTTTCTTCACCTTGATCTATACAGCGAACAATGTACCCTATGGGGCTTTGATGGCGGTTATGACGGGCGATGATAAAGAACGAACCAGCTTGGGTTCCTATAGAATGGTCGGTGCCTTTGGAGGGGGTATGTTGGTTCAAGGGGCCTTGCTTTTTCTGGTCGCCTATTTCGGGAATGTGAATCCGACAGTTGAGGTAAATGAAATTGAAGGGGAGCAGTATCGGGTAGTCGTTTCCGCCCCTTCCGATGTTGAGAATGTGAATATCAAAACAGACGATGGTATTGCCATGTTCAGCTGGGATGATCCAGCCTTAAGTGCCGATGATAACAATCCTACCCACGGCAAGAGTTTTAGCATGGAAGCCAATAAGGAATATGTCTTTGTTGTTGAGGGGGAGAAGAACCTTAGCCAGGATAAAATAGTCATTATCGACCAAAAGAAGGGGTATAGCAATTCAATGTACCTCATGTCTATTTTTCTCGCTATATTAATGTTCCTGACCTTCTATACCACCAAGGAAAGAATACAACCTCCAAAAGCACAAAAGAATAACCTGAAAAAAGACTTTAAGGACCTTATTAGTAATAAGCCCTGGTTAGTATTGTTGGTCATTGGGCTTTTATTTAATGTGTACAATTCGATCAAACAGGGCATCGTTATCATCTATTTTACACATTACCTGAATAATCAATTATTAGGCGCCTCATTCTTGATAGGCTTGATGATTGCTTCTGTCATTGGTGCAATGGCCACATCACCCTTGGGAAAGAAATTTGGAAAGCGCAACCTCTTTATTTATGCCCTGCTATTTTCAGGGGGTGTGAATGCCCTTCTTGTATTTTGTGGACCCCAGGATATCGGGGCAATTTTCACGATCGGTATCGTCTCTGAATTTGCTGCTGCCATATTCCCAACCTTGTTTTTTGCCATGTTAGGTGATGCCGCTGATTATTCCGAATTCAAGAATGGGCGTAGGGCTACAGGCCTCATTTACTCTGCAGGCTCCTTTGCCACAAAATTTGGAGGAGGCATCGCCGGTGCGATTATAGGGATGATTTTGGGCGCTTTTCATTACAACGGCCAAGATGCATCATCAATAGAAGGGGCCATACCCGGAATCATAATGTTGATGAGTTGGGTGCCAGCGGTAATAACGGTAATAGCCTCGGGATTAATGTTGCTGTATCCGCTAACGCAAAAGAAACTCGATGAGATTACGCTTGAGCTTAAAACGAGAAGGCTTCAAGAATAGAACAAGACTAAAAAATAAGAACAGATGAAATACCCATTTACAAGTAATGAATCATGCGATTTACACAAGGGTATTCCAATTGACATATAACAAACAATAAATAAGAACAAATGAAATACGGTCATTTTGATGATGTAAATAGGGAGTATGTAATTACCAATCCTAAAACGCCTTATCCATGGATCAATTACTTAGGCAATGAGGATTTCTTCTCATTAACATCGAATACGGGAGGAGGGTATACTTTTTATAAAGATGCCAAGTTCAGGAGATTAACGCGATATCGTTATAACAATGTTCCGATTGATAATGGCGGAAAATATTTTTACATCAAAGATGGGGATATCACCTGGTCTCCGGGCTGGAAACCGGTAAAAACCGCATTAGATAGTTATGAGTGTCGCCATGGTATGAGCTATACCAAATTCAAAAGTTCCAAAAATGGTGTTGAGGCCCAAATACTTCAATTTATTCCCTTAGGGTTTTGGGGGGAAATTCAAAAAGTATCCCTTAAGAACACAGCTACTGAAACCAAAAAGCTTAAACTCTTTTCTTTTATTGAATGGTGTCTGTGGAATGCCGAAGACGATATGACAAATTTCCAAAGAAACTTTTCAACGGGGGAGGTAGAAATCGAGGATTCCACCATTTACCATAAAACGGAATTCAAGGAAAGACGCAACCATTATGCATTTTATTCGGTGAACACGCCTATAGACGGATTTGATACCGATCGGGAATCTTTCTTAGGGCTTTATAATGATTTTGATAATCCCGATGTGGTGAATGAAGGTGCACCAAAGAATACGATTGCCCACGGCTGGTCTCCTATAGCCTCACATTATGTTGAAATTGAATTGAAACCCGGAGAACAGCGCGATTTGATATTTATGTTGGGATATGTTGAGGTGGCTAAGGATGATAAATGGGAAGCTAAGGGGGTTATTAATAAGCAACCTGCCAAGGCCATGCTCGCAAAATTTAATAGCGTCGAAAAAATTGATCTTGCCTATGAAGAATTGCAGGCCTATTGGAATCGTTTATTGGGCAAGATAAATATAGTTTCAGGTGATGAGCGATTAGATCGTATGGTTAACATCTGGAACCAATACCAATGCATGGTGACCTTTAATATGTCGCGTTCCGCTTCATTTTTTGAATCGGGTATTGGTCGCGGTATGGGCTTTCGGGATTCTAATCAAGATTTAATCGGTTTTGTACATCAGATTCCGGAAAGGGCCAGGGAACGTATATTCGATATCGCCTCTACCCAATTTGAGGATGGCTCGTGCTACCATCAGTACCAACCTTTGACCAAGAAGGGAAATTCTGCCGTAGGTGGGGATTTTAATGATGATCCCTTATGGCTCATTCTTTCGACTACTGAATATATCAAAGAAACCGGTGATTTCTCCCTATTGGATGAAATGGTACCTTTTGACAATGATGCTTCCCGTTCCAAATCGCATTTTGAGCATTTAAAAGTCTCCTTTTACCATGTAGTCAATAATCTGGGTCCTCATGGCTTACCCCTTATTGGGAGGGCCGATTGGAATGACTGCCTCAACCTGAACTGTTTTTCGGAAGATCCAAACGAATCTTTTCAAACTACAGGGAACAAGAAGGGTAAAACAGCCGAATCATTGATGATTGCCGGGCTTTTTGTGGTCTACGGCAAGGAATATGTAAAGCTTTGTAAGCGTATCGGGAAGGATAAGGAAGCTGAAGAGGCCAGGAAGCACGTGGCAAATATGATCGAAGCAGTAAAAGTCTATGGTTGGGATGGTGATTGGTATCTACGCGCCTATGATTTCTTTGGCAATAAAATCGGTTCCAATGAAAATGAGGAAGGCAAGATATTTATTGAGTCCCAGGGATGGTGTACAATGGCCGAAATAGGGTTGGACGAAGGTATGGTAGAAAAATCGCTGGATGCGGTAAAAGAGCATTTGGACTGCGAGTATGGCATTGTTTTGAATAGTCCGGCCTTTACCAAATACTATATTGAATATGGGGAGATTTCTACCTATCCCGCAGGTTATAAGGAGAACGGCGGCATATTTTGCCATAATAATCCTTGGATCATGATCGGGGAAACCATTTTGGGTAGGGGAGACCATGCCTATGAATACTATACTAAAATTGCCCCAAGTTTTTTGGAGGACATTTCTGAATTACACAAGGTAGAACCTTATGTGTATTGCCAAATGATTGCCGGGAAGGAAGCTTTTAAACCAGGGGAAGCGAAAAATTCCTGGCTCTCTGGTACGGCTTCCTGGAATTTCTTTGCGATTACCCAATACATCTTGGGTGTTAAAACCGATTATGACGGACTAGTGATCGATCCTTGCATCCCTACAAAATGGGATGGATTTAGTATGAAGCGAGAATTTAGGGGTGCCAATTATACCATTGAGGTGCAAAACCCCAATCATATTAGTAAGGGCGTTAAAAGTGTATTCGTAAATGGTGTGGCAATCAAGGGCATTACCATTCCTATTTTGGAAAAAGGAAAGGAACATTCAGTGAAAGTAATTATGGGATAGCGTTTTAATGCGGCAATTTATGTCGTATTAGGCCATAAACAAAAGTCCCAAGCACGGCAGCTATAATAACGATCAACATACTAAAAACTCCGGTACCTACAAGAATGTACATGGGTCCTGGGCAGGCACCTGCAAGGGCCCATCCCAAGCCAAATAAAGAACCACCCACGAGATAGCGAACAAAACCTCTCTCTTTGGGCAGGATGCGAATCTTTTGCCCTTCAATACTGCGCAACCCCATGAGTTTAATAAATGCAACTGCGAGTACCCCGAGTACCACTGCCGAACCAATTATCCCATACATATGGAAGGATTGAAATTTGAACATTTCGTAAATACGATACCAGGACACCGCTTCGGATTTTACCAAGACAATCCCAAAGAACATACCTACCAATAAATATTTTATAAGCTTCATGCGATAAAGATTAGGGGTAAAATAAAATGGGTCATGATCAAACCACCGATGAAGAAACCAATAACTGCTACCAATGAGGGTTTTTGAAGGTTACTA
>JABDKZ010000234.1 GCA_013001935.1 Maribacter sp. | reverse complement strand
GACTGCTTTTCTGTTTTTACCTTTTTTTCGGTATTATTTTTTTCTTTCTCTATCTCCCTAAAATCATCTGCTTTGCGTTGTTCCAAATAAAAATTGATATCGCCCAAATATTCCTTGATTTTTTTACCCCGAAATTCATAAACCTTATTTGTAAGCCCTTGTAGGAAGTCCCTATCGTGTGAAACCACGATCAATGTCCCTTCAAAACGCTGCAAGGCTTGTTTTAACACATTCTTTGATTTAATATCAAGATGATTGGTTGGTTCGTCCATTACCAAAACATTAAAGGGCTGCAATAACATTTTAGCCAAAGCCAGCCTATTGCGCTCCCCACCGGATAACACTTTTACGTATTTATCTACCTCCTCGCCACTAAAAAGGAAGGACCCAAGAATATCACGGACCTTACTTCTGTTCTTCTCATTAGCGGCATCTATCATCGTGTCTAATACCGTTTTTCTGCCATCTAGATATTCGGCTTGGTTTTGGGCAAAATACCCAATCTGCACATTATGGCCCAACTTGCACTTTCCTTCATGCTCTAATTCACCGACCATTATCTTGGCCAAGGTAGATTTACCTTGTCCATTCTGACCAACAAATGCCGTTTTACTATCCCGTTCCAAAAGCAAATTAATATTCTGGAGCACTGAATTATCACCATAATTCTTGGAAAGATCCGTTATTTCAGTAATTACTTTGCCCGGTGTAATTGAAATTGGAAAGCGCAAATTCATTACTGCATTGTCATCTTGGTCTACTTCAATGCGATCCATCTTATCTAATTTCTTGATAAGGGATTGGGCCATAGAAGCCTTGGTAGACTTCGCCCTGAATTTCTCGATCAAACGTTCAGCTTGCTGAATTTCTTTCTCTTGATTCTTTTGGGCATTAAGCTGTTGTTCCTTGATTTCGCCCCTTAGTTTCAAAAACTGGGAATAGGGTTTATTATAATCATAAATTCTACCCAAAGAAATTTCAATTGTTCTATTCGTCACATTATCCAAGAACATTTTATCGTGTGAAACTATGACAACCGCCCCTGCATAGTTCTTTAAAAATTGTTCCAGCCAGATAATCGATTCAATATCTAAATGGTTTGTAGGCTCATCCAAGAGCAATACATCATTTGTTTGCAATAGCAGTTTTGCCAACTCTATACGCATTCGCCATCCGCCTGAGAAAGTATCTGTTTTTTTATCAAAGTCCTCTCTTTTAAATCCTAGCCCTTGAAGAATCTTTTCGGTTTCACCTTGATAATTATAGCCCCCAATAATCTCATAATGATGCGTAAAATCATTTAAATCAACCATTAATTGGTGATAGCCCTCGCTTTCATAATCGGTTCGCTCAGCAAGTTGGTGATTGATCTTGTCTAACTTAAGTTCGAGTGCCTTGATTTCCTCAAAGGCGTGGTAGGCTTCTTCCAAAACAGTTCTTCCTTGTTCAAAATCTATGTCCTGTCTTAAAAACCCTATTTTAATATTCTTCTCAGTCGCTATAGTTCCCGAATCAATCGGCATATCTTTAGACAACAATTTCAACAGGGTAGATTTACCTGCGCCATTTTTGCCAATTAGACCAACGCGATCACCTGCATTTAGTCTAAATGATATTTCTTCGAACAAGTATTCGCCCCCAAATGAGACTGAAAGGTTATGAATGTTAAGCATATTTGTGACCTATGTTACATTAGAAAAGCGAGCAATACTGTATTTTCGCCAAAACATTTTTGCAAATGTTAAAAAAAGGAAACAAACTCTACAGCATTTTAACAGGAAGTTGCCCCAAATGCCATAATGAAAGTATGTATATGGATAAAAATCCTTATAAATTAGGAACTCTATTCAAGATGCATGAACGTTGTTCCCATTGTAAGACTAAATACAAAATAGAGCCCTCCTTTTTTTATGGGGCTATGTACGTTAGTTATGCCGTTGGCATTGCATTTGCCATTACCGCTTTTGTTATCTCCTATTTGTTTATCGGCACTACTTTAATAAATTCATTCATTTCAATTGTGGCTACAATGATATTTTTTATGCCAGTTATCATACGATTATCAAGGAATATCTGGATCAATTTCTTTGTGCATTATAATTCCAAAGCGGTTAAGACCCCTTAGTTTCATATCTTTTTGCAAACCTTTTAATATCTATTTCCTGAGGTAGCGGTTCACCTTTTTCGAGGAGGTTATACAGCTGTTTTGAAACAGTTGGGGCAATAAGAACTCCTCGAGAACCGAACCCATTCAATACCATGAGATTTCGGTGTTTGGGATGAAGCCCAACCAGTGGTCTCCTGTCAGCCACCGTTGGTCTAATACCTGCTACATGATCTGCGATTTCGTAATCACACTTTAAAAAGGCATGTAGTTTATACAACAACTCATTTTTGGCCGCTTCAGTTGGTGTATTTGATTTATCAGTTCTTTCATAAGTAGCACCCACACGATATAGGTCTTCCCCTAGGGGAATAATAAACACCCCGGATTTTATAATCGAATTTTCTTTTAACCGAGGCGCTTTTATGGTCATCAGTTCCCCCTTATTACCCTGCAATCGTAGGTAGTTGAAAAAGGGATTTGATTTTAACCCAAAACCCGTAGCAAAAACAATTTTTCTGGCCTTTATTGAATTGTACTTAACATATTCTTTTTCGACGACCAAAGCATCAAAATCAAAGGTCTTGGCAAGTAATTTCCCTTTTTCTTCAAGAAGGGACTTATACGTGCCCACCAAGGTCTTGGTATCTATTTTACCTGTATGCAA
>JABDKZ010000371.1 GCA_013001935.1 Maribacter sp. | reverse complement strand
ACATAGGCAAGTGAAAATGAGCGATATTTCGAACATTGGTAAAGCATTGAACGACGGTTGGGTAATAACCTTCCCTCAAGGTACAACTACGCCTTGGAAACCTTTGCGCAAAGGTACTGCTCATATCATTAAAAAATATAAGCCTATAGTCGTTCCCGTGGTTATTGATGGTTTTAGGCGTTCATTCGATAAAAAAGGGCTTCGCATCAAGAAGAAAGGTATCCTACAGCATATGAACATCAAAGAGCCGTTGGATATTGATTATGAAAATGAATCTTTTGAAGCCATCATTGAAAAGTTGGAATATGCCATTGAACAGCATCCTTCTTTCTTAAAGGTGATATCCAAGCAAGATTTGTTGGCTTACGAAGAAGAGAACAAACTTCGAAAATGGAAGAAAGAAAAAAAAGCCAAGAAAGCCAAGAAATCCAAGAAATCCTAAACTTCCAGTTGCTTTAGGTCTTTATAGTTTCTTTTTAATTTTCGCACCAACAATCCGTATAACAAAAAGTAAATTCCACCCATAACGGCAGTAAGAATCACACCCATGACGGCCATCCCGATCATCAGACTTATCTTAATCTTTTCGGGTGAAATATTTTGTGCCTTATTTCGGAGTTCACCGAAGATAGAGAAGATATCATCGTTTAAATAGACTCCGATTATCATCATAATCACGATGACCATGATCATTGATAGCGAATAGATAATATAATGCTTAACAGTTGTTCTTGTTCTTATTATTTTATGCATAAGATTTTTTGCACTATCCAAAACTGATATTTCCTTATATCGGCGATAAAATTGCAGTATAAAGTAAAAAGCCACACAATAGGTAAAAATGGTCAATCCAATTATATAGTTATGTAATCCCAATTTATCATAGATATCCATATTCTCTTTAAATGAGGGTACCAGGTAAAGCAAATGGGGTAGGGTGAATTCTAAAATGCTTATGATCAGTATCCATTTAACGATTGAGGAAGATTTCTTCCAAATCATATTATGAATTTCTTCATAAGTCAATTTCGGAAGTTGTGCTTCCTTTTTTTGCCAGTCCTTTTTTAATAATTCAAGTTCATCAGTCATATCGTCAAGGGTTCAATATGGTTTTTAATTTATTTCTTATACGGTTCATTTTCACTCTGGCATTTACTTCTGTAATACCTAAGGTTTCAGAAATTTCCCGATAGTCTTTATCCTCTAAATACAGGAAAACCAGAGCCTTTTCAATATCACCTAATTGCTTTACGGCTTTATACATAAGCTGTAACTGTTGTTCTTCCTGTGGGTCGTATTCGTTTGCTGCTATTTTAAAAATAACAGATTCATAATCTTGGGTTTGAATTCTTTTTTTTGACTTCCTATAGAGCGTAATCGCAGTGTTTAGCGCCACTCTGTACATCCAAGTGCTAAATTTTGAATCCCCTCTGAATTTTGGATATGCTTTCCATAACTGTATGGTTATTTCCTGAAACAGGTCTTTGTGTGAATCCCGGTCATTGGTGTACAACGTACAAACCTTATGAACAATATTCTGATTGTTCTCAAGTTCCGTCACAAATTGATGCTCCAGCTTTTTATTCACGCTTAGGTTGGTGGGTTGTTATAAGATTAGTAGTAGATACATTACTATTGTTACATAAAAGGAAAGAAAGGTTTAAAGCTCAAATTTAATAACCTGAATTCTAAACCTAAATCGTACAAATCCAATAGCCTTTAATTTCTGTAATCAAGGGCAGGTGCTCTATCGCCCAAAAGTGGGATATATTTAAAATTGGCCCCTCTTCGTTCCTGGAATTCCTCTTTTGCCTTTTGGACCAGTTCGGAATCCTGAAACAGATTTATGGCTGTGAGCGCCAAGGTCTTGGCAGCGACCATCATACCTTTATTGCCGATTGAGGTTCCGCCTGCAGCTACTGCTTGCCAACTATGTGCAGAAGTACCGGGAACCCATGTAGCCGTTCCAAAACCGACAGTAGGAACCACAAAACTCACATCACCAACGTCCGTTGACCCATAAGCCCTTGCAGTTTCTTTATAGGGTTGTACGTTTTTTGCCTTTGCCAAGTTTGCGCTTTCTTGCCCCAAGCTAATTGCAATTTTATCCGCGAAGGACTTTTCTTCTGCTGAATATTCAACTCCGCCAACCTGTGTTAAATTGTCATGAACAACTTTTTGTAAGGTTAGATTTGGTAGAAGTTCGTATACCCCATTTACGATTTCATAGTCCATTGTAGTCCCTGTGCCCAGAGCTGCACCTTCTGCAGCTTTAACGATACGATCAAATATACTTTTCACTACATCTCGACGATTATGACGTGCATAATAGTAGACTTCTGCAAAATCAGGAACAACGTTTGGTGCCTTTCCGCCATCTGTAATTACATAATGAATACGTGTTTCCTGGGGAATATGCTCACGCATTAAATTGACCATATTGTTCATTGCTTCAATCCCATCTAATGAAGAACGTCCTCTTTCAGGAGCTCCTGCAGCATGTGCTGAAACTCCATAAAAACGAAACTTCGCTGAAATATTTGACAAAGCTGCGGCAGCACTGGCTGCATTCTGTGAGCTTGGATGCCAGTGTAAGGCAACATCAACATCATCAAAGAGCCCTTCTCGCGACATATAAACCTTTGCACCACCACCTTCTTCTGCGGGAGTACCATAAAAACGTAAGGTACCTTTGGTGTTATTTGTTTTCATCCATTCTTTGGCCGCTATGGCCGCTGCTGCAGATGCTGTTCCGAATAAGTGGTGACCACAAGCATGCCCAGCGGCCTTTCCTGCCGATTTTTTCTCAGGAACAGCTTGTTGTGATAAACCGGGAAGGGCATCATATTCTCCCATAATACCGATAATGGGTGATCCGCTGCCATATTCGGCGATAAAGGCGGTAGGAATACTAGCTAGACCTTTATTTATTATAAACCCGGCATCGGCTAAGGTTTTTTGAAGGAGCGCAGCACTTTTTTCTTCTTGATATCCCATTTCGGCCAAGTCCCATATGGTTTGTGCAATCTCACCGTAAGATTCACTTTTTGCATCTAAATTGTTTAAAACGGCATCCAAATTTTTTTGCGCGTGTATTCCAGTGGATACAAAAAGGGTGAGCGCTCCCAAAACCAACGATTTTTTCAAGTCTGACATTGTTACGTCTTTAATTTATTAATGTTTAGTCTTATTTAATAAGAGAAATTTAAATATACATAAATCAGGCAATAAAACTTATTTTTTACGGGGGTGATATTTGTTCATTACCTCTGCCAAATGCGATCGATCTACATGCATATACACTTCGGTAGTCGTAATGCTTTCATGACCCAGCATTTGCTGAATAGCCCTTAGATCTGCACCGTTCTGCAATAAGTGGGTGGCGAACGAATGTCTGAAGGTATGTGGGCTTATGCTTTTATTCAAATCTATTTTTATTGCGAGTTGTTTGACAATTGTAAAGATCATAGCTCGGGTGAGTTGTTTTCCGCGCCGATTCAAGAATAAAATATCATCATACCCTTTTTGAATGCTTTGATGAACACGAACCTCATTTCTATAAATAGCAATATATTTTTTATTGAAATCGCTGATAGGAACAAAACGCTGTTTATCGCCCTTTCCCGTCACCTTGATAAAATCTTCCTCGAAAAACAAGTCCGATATTTTTAAATTTATTAGTTCGGACACGCGCAGGCCACAGCCGTATAAAGTTTCTAACATTGCTCGGTTTCGCTCTCCTTCGGGTTTTGAAAGGTCAATGGCACCGATCAGCTGGTTAATTTCATCCTCGGATAAGGTATCCGGTAGTTTTCTTCCAATTTTGGGCGATTCTAATAAGTCCATAGGATTGTCCTTGCGATAATCCTCAAAGTTCATGTAATTGAAAAAGCTCTTTAGCCCCGAGATTATGCGAGCCTGAGATCTTGGACTCACCGATTTTGAGATCTCATAAACAAAACGTTGAATGGTTTCTTTATCAATGAAGATTGGACTTATTGCCATATCATTTTCAGATAGGTAGGTAATCAGTTTTTCAACATCGCGAAGGTAATTTTTTATGGAGTTTTCAGATAATCCACGTTCAATTTTGAGGTAGTGATTATAATCTTGGATGGCTTGCTTCCATTTCATCCCACAAAGATTGTGTATTTATCGATGATATACATGCTTAAACCATAAGAATGGATCATTTGCAACATATTCTTACAATTTCACAACGAAAATTAGTTGATTGTTTTATCTAAATATAAGTTTGGCCCAAAATAATTAAACTTAAAATTATGAAAAAAGTAGTATTAGCTGCCGCACTGGCATTAGTAGGATTAGCTGTTAATGCCCAAGAAGGCTTTTTTGGTAAAGTCGGATTGTCCAACGTAACTGCAAAAGTAGATTTTTTGGGAGCAAGTGTTTCTGATTCTGAAATGGGTTTTTTTGCCGGAGTCGGGTACAATTTTGAGGTTAGTGATGAGTTTGAAGTTGAACCTTCAGTTCTTTTTAGCTTTGTTCAGGATTTGAACTCCCTATATATCCCAATTATGGCCAAGTACAAAGTGGCTGATGCATTCAGTATACAAGCAGGGCCACAAATAAATTACTTATTGGAAGATGTGCCACAAGGCGAATTCGGATTGGATTTGGCCTTTGGAGTAGGATATAACTTTACCGAACAGTTCTTTGCAGATGCAAGGTATGCCTTTGAGGTTTCGAGGGATATTGAAGGTTTTAGTTTAAATACATTACAGATAGGGGTAGGATATAGATTCTAAAATCTAAATCAATCATAGAACTAAAAGCGAAAACATAAGCTGTTTTCGCTTTTTTATTGCTCATTTTCGCTCTTTTTTAGTTTTAGGCACTGTTTTTATTTCATGCTATAAATAGGATAGAAGACTAATAAAAAGCCTCAAAAACGAGCTTCTACAACCATTTTGGCCCGTTATACAACAAAAATAGTCGATGAACCGAATAAGAATTTAGATTTGTTTTTCATAACCTAAATTTTTAGACCGATGAAGAACCATATTCTTGCTCTTTTATTTACAGCTTGTATAACAGGCTTACAGGCCCAGGAAGGCTTTAAAATAGGATTACACGGCGGATTGCCTATTGATGACTTCAATGATGCGGTAAGTTTAAGCCTTGCTTTGGATACCGGCTATATGTTCGCGTTGGGAGAAGTTGTTGACGCTGGCGTAGCTACAGGATTTATCAATGGTTTTGCTGAAAGATTTAGTTCAGAGGCCATTGAAGCCGACTATCCCAATATGCAATTTGTGCCTTTGGCAGCTTCAGTACGTATTTGGGCGTCGAATTCGCTTTCGATCGGTATCGATGCTGGTCAAGCTTTGGGAATTAATGAGGATAATGATGGTGGGTTTTATTACAGACCCATCCTTGGATACCTGATGGGCGCCTATACCGAATTGAATTTCTCTTATACCACAATAAATATGGATAATGACCTTTCGTGGAATTCAGTGAATTTAGGATTACTATTTACTATTCCGTCGAAGAAAAGATTATAGTACAATCAAAATAAATTAACAGGTCCTTTGGGGAAGTGCTTAGACTTCCCTTTTTTTATACGACATAATTCAATTTTATCCTATAAAAATTATGATCATCAATGGGCCCAATTTGAACCTACTCGGTAAACGTAGGCATACTTCTTACAATGCAGATAAGCCCTAATAGATAGTAGCCTGCAAATTTAAACCACTCCACTACCTAAGCTGTTTCCAGTGCAATCTAAAAAGAATTGGAATCTATTTTTCCCATTCCAAATAAGTAAAAGGTTAACACATTCAGGAAATATCGCACATGATGATAATCATTGTCCCAATCAAGCTACATTAATAATTTCATAATTCTATTAATATTAACCAGTTTAAATCTTTAGGATTATGAAAAAACTACTATTCTTTACCGCAATTGTTTTATTTGGGTTTACATATGTAAGTGCCCAGGAGATAGATTTTGGAGCGAAGGCAGGTGTCAACTTTGCAACTATAACAGGTGATGACCTTGATAGTTTTAGTTCCAGAACAGCTTTCCATCTAGGTTTTGTCGCTGAAATTGGCATTACCGAGAAATTTTCGTTTCAACCGGAATTATTGTATTCGGCTCAAGGAGCTGATTACAGCGAGGATGGTTTTGAAGGTTCCGTTAAGGTAGATTATTTAAATTTACCATTGATGGCTAAATTTTATGTAGCTGAAGGCTTTAGCTTAGAGGCAGG
>JABDKZ010000365.1 GCA_013001935.1 Maribacter sp. | reverse complement strand
GTGTAGTTGTAGGGTGTAGTTGCACTGGAATAGGTATTTATAAAATACGTGAAATCTGCGCTAAAAGCTGCGGAATTCGTCCCCGTTTGGATTGTAAGCGCTTTTTTTCGCTTTCCATTACTCTTTATACTGTAAACGCCTCTGTTAATAGACCCATTTTCAGTGGACTGATAATAAATCATATCCTTTTTTGGATCATACCCGTAATAATTGGTTACCTCCCAAGCGCCCTTGGTAACCTGATTCATTAATGGCCCTTCCTTGCTGTAAAGATAGATGTGGTTCCAACCATCCTGTTCGCTAGTCCAGATAAAGCTATCATCAGGTAAAAATGTTAAGTTATCCGTGATATCAATGTAGGTCTTCGCCTTCTCTTCCATAAGTAATCTTACAGAATTGTCCTTTGCAAATACATCAATAAGCTTTAGGTGATTTTGATGCCTATTTAAAGTCTGTACACTTAAATGATTGGGATTGTTCATCCATTTTATTCGAGGTATATAATAAGGGTTCCCTAGGTCTACTTCTTTTGATTCATTTGAAGCTACGTCATACATATGCAACGATACCACTGAATTGTTTTCACCAGCTTTTGGATATTTGAAGACATTTTGTTTTTGATACAACTCGGTACCATAGACATCCATGGAAAACTCAGGCACCCCGGACTCATCAAAACGAAGGAAAGCAATTTTAGATCCGTCTGAATTCCATGCAAAGGCCCGGACAAAAGCAAATTCCTCTTCATAGACCCAATCGGTAATACCATTTATAATCCTATTCTTCACCCCATCCTGGGTGATTTGCTTTGTGGTGTTTGATGCAATGTCAAAAATGAACAGATTGTTTTTTGAGGCGTAAGCAACTTGTGAACCATCCGCAGATAGCATGGGTTCCTGAATCTTATCCTCCGATATTTTTACGATTTCCTTTGAAGCGATATCATAAACGAAAAAAACACCCAAGGATGAGCGTCTAAAAATCGATTCTTTTTCAGTGGCCAGAAGTATTTTGGATTCGTCTTCGCTGAAAGTATAGGAACTGAACGATGGAATGGTTTCACTATCTGCAGAATTAACCAAGGTTTCAACTTTTTCCAAGGTCTTATAGGCATATTTATCAATACTGGACGACTTATTAGTTCTATCGTAATTCAAGATAGTGTAATGTTCCCCATTTTTCATGGATCGTAGTACATCTAAACCACTTGTTCTAAAAGCACCCTGATATATTTCCTCAATCGTTATTTTCTTCTCCTGTGCAAGAGTTAACATCGATAAACCGATGAAGAATAGCAATAGTAGGTAGCGTTTATTCATATTTTCGTAAAAAATGTATAAAATCTGTCAAGTTTAGTGATTATTTTACAATTAATTAAACTTTACCGTCAAAAACCCATTTGCTTATGCGGTTCTATGTCAGCGGTTAATTATGACCTTAATTACTATATTTGAAAGCTCAAACCAAATGCGCTATGATCGACCCTATAATAGGTTTCTCCAAACTATCAAAACAAGAAAAAATAGAATGGATCGCAAAGCGATATACGCAAAACCCTAAAACCACAAAAAACATATTGGAGCGGTATTGGAATTCGGAAAATGAAGTGCAAAAATTGCATGATGAATTCATTGAAAATACGATTACGAATTATTACCTGCCCTTAGGAATAGCGCCAAACTTTTTGATCAACGATAAACTGTATGCCATACCTATGGCCATAGAAGAAAGCTCGGTTGTGGCCGCTGCAAGTAAAGCAGCCAAATTTTGGTTTGATCGTGGAGGGTTTAGATCAGAAATCATTGGAACCGAAAAAATTGGTCAAGTACATTTCATGTATCATGGGGATGCAACGAAATTAGAGCAGTTTTTTGTAGACATACATCATAAAATCCTTGAAGATGCGAAACCCCTGACCAAAAACATGGAAAAGCGTGGTGGGGGTATCTCTAAGATAGAACTGCGCAATAAGACTACAGACCTTAAAGACTATTACCAACTTCATTGCACTTTTGAGACCTTGGATGCCATGGGTGCGAATTTCATCAATTCATGTTTAGAACAATTTGCCCGGACACTGAAAAATGAAGCACAGAAGTATCCTCTTTTTGATGAAGATGATAGACAGATTGAAATTGTAATGAGCATACTGTCAAACTACGTTCCTAACTGTCTGGTACGGGCAGAAGTACAATGTGCGGTTGCCGATTTAAAGATGAGCACTATTGTTTCACCCCAAGATTTTGCCAACAAAATGCTCAGGGCCATTGCTATTGCCAATGCTGAGCCCCACAGGGCCGTTACCCACAACAAAGGGATAATGAACGGTATTGATGCTGTTATTCTAGCGACAGGGAATGACTTTAGGGCTGTAGAAGCAGGTGTTCATGCCTACGCTGCCAAGGACGGTAAATATAAAAGTCTCACAAATGCCCGTATTGAAAATGGTATTTTCAAGTTCTGGATAGAAATTCCCTTAGCATTAGGTACCGTTGGAGGTTTAACAAACCTTCATCCACTCGTGAAATTGGCACTTGAAATATTGCAGCATCCTTCGGCAAAGGAATTAATGCAGATTGTAGCCGTTGCAGGATTAGCCCAAAATTTTGCTGCTTTAAGCTCATTGGTTACAACGGGGATACAGGAAGGGCATATGAAAATGCATTTAATGAATATCTTGAACCAATTAGGGGCAACTGATCAAGAAAAAGCTACAATCATTGATTATTTCAAAAATCATACTGTAACGCACAGCGCAGCTGTAGCGGAATTAGAAAAGTTAAGAAGCAATTAATGGAATTTAAATTCTATAGTAATGGCAAATTGCTGATCACAGGAGAGTATGCCGTTCTGGATGGGGCAAAAGCTTTGGCAATACCTACTATATTTGGACAGTCATTGACAGTGATAGAAACTGACACCAAAGCTATTTCATGGAGAAGTATGGATGAAAAAGATGAAGTATGGTTTAATGCTGAATATTCTTTGGAAGGAATCACTGAGATTTCTTCTTCCCATTCCGAAATTTCAAAAACATTACATAATATACTGATTGAAGCTCAAAAATTAAATCCCCGTTTTTTGAAGGGCGACCACGGATATACTCTTGAAAGCAAATTAACATTCCCAAGGGATTGGGGTCTTGGTTCTTCCTCAACCTTAATCAACAATATTGCCCAATGGGCGAATGTAAACCCTTTCCATTTATCGCAAAACACATTGGGAGGAAGCGGATATGACATTGCTTGTGCACATCATAATACCCCAATAGTATATCAACGTACAAACAATGAACCTGTAGTACATGAGGTGTCCTTTAACCCTGATTTTAAAGACCAGCTATTTTTTATTCATCTCAATAAAAAACAGAATAGCAGAGAAGGCATCTCACAATACCGCCAAGTGAATTCTGGTACTGGGAAACTTGTACATACCATAAGCGAACTCACTTCCAAAATAGTAAGCTGCCGTGATTTGGCCACATTTGAGAGTCTATTGGATAAGCACGAAAACATACTCTCCAAAACACTTAAAAAACCAACAGTGAAGAAATCACTCTTTACGAATTATACTGGCAGTATTAAAAGCCTTGGAGCCTGGGGCGGTGATTTTATCCTAGCAACCGGGGACAAAGCCTCAATGGCCTATTTTACACAAAGGGGTTATAGGACTATCATCCCTTTTTCAGAAATGATATTATAAAAAAGTCCCGTTGGGAGCAACAGGACTTTAACTCTTTATTTCTTACTCTTATTAGTAATAAATGGCCCTGTTGTCCTCTATTTCAGAAGCTGATTTCAAGGCATTATAAACCGCTGTATTCACCTTTGTCGCATTTGATGTCTTAAGGGTATTGGCAAAGGTGCTGTAATTCTCCAATTTTGGGGCTTCCTCCTTTTTGGTGACCGATATTAGGAAAACACCACTTTCGCCTTCTAAAAGCCCCGAAGTATCACCAACATTCATTGCAAAAGCAGTGCCTACAACAGCGGGCTCACGTCCTGCTCCCGGAATAGTAGGTGATTTAACTGAGAGTGCTGTTGCATTAGAAACAGAAACACTGTTATCTTTTGCTACATCATCAATAGACTTCCCAGTATTGGCGCTGATCAATTGCGCTGCTTTCCTTTCTTTTCTTAAAATCGGAAGTACAGCAGTAGATGCATCCTCGACTGTTTTTAAACCTTCTTCATAGGCAGCTGTCATCTGCACAATGGCATAGCCATTGTTTACACTGAACCTTTTTATATCGCCAACATTGGTATCATCTTTAAATGCCCATTGTACAATGCCCCTTTGAGTGGTTAATCCTGGCAAATTCTCATCCATGGCCTTTATCTTATTTACTGGGCGAACAGTATACTCACTTTCCTTTGCCAAATCAGTAAAGGCCTTTTCCTCTGAAATGGACTCCATTTCAAATTTGGTAGCATTCATGAAGATGGTATTGATCGTAGTTTCTGAAGGCTCAATTTCCCTGGCAAGTGTTGCTATTTGGTAAACATCTTGCTTATCATCTATCTTAACAATATGATAGC
>JABDKZ010000357.1 GCA_013001935.1 Maribacter sp. | reverse complement strand
GTAACAAGTGGTGGTGTTGGCCTCATACAATTCGCGATAGAACCTAACTTTAATGAATTCTTCAGTGACCCCTTAACTCCAGGTAGCTATACCTTTGAGGAATTGGCAGCCGGTAGCTATGAAATTTTGATTCAAGATGAAAATGGTTGTTTTGAAAAGCAGACCTTGACAGTAACAGAACCTGATGAGGTAACTATTGGTAATGTTTCAACAACCCCCGAAACGTGTATTGGTTATTCAGACGGCACCGCCCAATTAACCGTTGTTGGTGGTACACCATTTGTTGACCCCGTGACTTTCGTAAATTATTATGAAACCATGCTGATTGGTCCGGATTCGGATGGTAGTGAGGTTTTTGTAAGGAATGACAATTTATTCTTTGATAACTTAATTGGAGGTGAAACCTATATCGTTTTTGTCCAGGATGCAAATATGTGTGGCGATGATACACTTGTACCCATAGAAATCGGAGTAGATCTTACAGCGGAGACACCAGTAGAATATGGTTGTGAGGGCATCTTCCCAAATAGTACGGTTTCTGTACAAATGCAGGATACTAGTTTGTTGCCACAATTGCTGTTCTCATTGGATGTTGATGACATAAATCAGGCAGATACCCAAACTACATGGGGAGACCTATCGGCTGGCGACCATACGGTATATATATATCACGAAAATGGCTGTACCAGTTTTCAGGAGTTTACTATTGACGCTTATGACCCACTTACTATAAGTGCCGTTAAAACGGGTCCCAATGAACTTACTGCGAGTGCAGCAGGAGGTTTTGGAGGCTATGAGTATTTCTTCCAGGGAGAATCTTATGGTAGTGATAATATATATACTACCAACGAAACTACAATAGTTACCGTTCGGGTGATTGATCAAAATGGTTGTGTGGCTGAGGTTAGGGTTCCATTTGAGTTTACAGGTATGTTGGAAATTCCGAATTTCTTTACGCCAGACGGGGATAATAACAATGATGTTTGGTCACCAAAGAACAGGGACTTTTTCCCAAATATCGAAGTGAAGATATACGACCGTTATGGTAGGGTAGTCGCAGTACTTGATCAAGTGAGTAAGTGGGACGGTAATTATGAAGGCAGTCCCGTACCTTCAGGGGATTATTGGTACGTGGTCAATGCCAATGACAAGAGTGAAATAAGGTATGTCGGGCACTTTACCCTTTATCGATAGTTCTTTATGAACCAAAACTTATAAGACCGTTTTCTAAACGGTCTTTTTTATTCTCAGGAACAGCGGGCTTCGCTAAGAGGTGCTAAATTCTAGTATTTTCAATCGTCCAAAATTTTCATAAAACTGTTTGAATGCATTATCTTAACAGGAATGAAAAGATATTTAGGATTCGCAATGGTCTTCTTTATGATACAAGGATGTTCGGCCCAAAATAATGCACAGCTAATCGATGCTGAAATGGAAACTGTGGTTTCTGAATCGCTACGTTATTATCTCTATTTCCCGCAAGATTATAAAAGTGAAAAGAACAAAAAATTTCCTTTGCTCTTATTCTTACATGGTGGCGGTGAATCTGGGGATAGTTTGTCAACAATAAAAACGAACGGACCACCAAAATTAATAGTTCAGGGGAAGCAATTTCCATTTTTAATATTGGCACCACAGAATCCTTATAAAAAGAAATGGTGGAATACAAGAGGGGTTGCACAACTTTTAGATTCGGTTATTGAAAATAATAGAGTTGATAAAGACCGCATATATCTCACGGGTTTGAGTAGGGGAGGCAGCGCGGCTTGGGAAATGGCCGTACAATATCCGAATAAATTTGCGGCTATGGCCGTGGTTTGTGGTATGACTCCCGTACCCTATGCCAATTGGATCAATAAGGATATGCCGATTTGGGTATTTCACGGGGACCAAGACAAATCGATACCACTTTCAGAATCGGTAACTATGGTCGAAAAGCTTAGGGCCATGGGCTACGATGTTAAATTTACAATTTATGAGGGCGTGGGTCATAATTCATGGGAAAATGCCTATACCGATGATGCATTATATTCTTGGTTTCTTGAACATCGAAAACAAGGTAAGCGTAAATAAATTTGTTTGTTTTTAATGGTGAAATGATAATTTCCAAGAACAATAAATAAGAAGAATTCCCTATTTTTATAGGTCATCATAAATTTGTTTTCGATGAAAAATGAACTATATAATTTTAAATTTTCAATACTCATTATACTGATTCTCAGTACAGGTTGTGCCGAAAAAATGTCAGTTGCCGATGGTAATTATTCAGAGCAAATTCGATTGAATCAGATTGGATACTACCCAGGAGCTTCAAAAAAAGCAGTGATTGTAAATGGTAATGGGGCTATGGATTTTCAATTGGTCGACGCTAAGACTATGAAAACAGTGTTTCATGATAAGCTTTCTGAAGAAATGTCTTGGGAATTGGCTGGCGAAAAGGTGCAAATTGCTGATTTTAGTACTGTTACCGATGATGGCGAATATTTGATATATATAAAAAGTTTAGGATATTCCTATCCTTTCAAAATTGAACCCCATGTTTTAAAAGATGTTTTCCTCGGTTCGGTCAAAGCTATGTACTATCAAAGAATGGGGATGGCTTTGGAAGAAAAATATGCTGGCAAATGGCATCGCCCAATGGCACACCCGGATGACAGTGTTGCTTTTCATAGCTCGAGCGGTAAAAAAGTGGGATTTTTGAATTCACCAGGAGGCTGGTATGATGCTGGTGATTATAATAAGTATGTCGTGAATGGCAGTTTTCCCTTAGGCCAGTTTTATCTGTTCCAAGAACAGTATCCGAATATCATTGCTGATGGGGAACTTCATATTCCTGAAAGTGGGAATGGAGTAAGTGATTATTTGGATGAATTAAAATATGAAATGGATTGGCTTCTGACAATGCAAGACGAAGATGGTGGATTGTTTCATAAGCTGACTGCGTTGAATTTTGAAGCTATGGTCATGCCGCATGAGGCCAATAGCCAAAGATTTATTGTAGGCAAAGGAACAGCTGCCACTTTGGATTTTGCCGCTTGTGCCGCGCAAGCCTTTAGGATATTTGAAAATACCGATGCTATATACGCCCAAAATTGTTTATTGGCATCTAAAAAGGCGTATGCTTGGGCACTAAAGAATCCAAATGTGGAATTTTTAAACCCTGAAGGTGTTTCAACAGGGCAATATGGGGATAAAAACTTTGATGATGAATGGTTTTGGGCCAATGCCGAACTTTTTATTTCTACTCAAAATGAAAAGTACCTAAACGCTTTAACCAAAGATCCTTTTAATTTTGAGTTCGTGCCTGGTGATAATTGGACCAAGTTTATGCGTTTTATGGGGATGTTTACCTTATTGGAGAATAGAACGGGAATGCCACAAGAAGTGTATGAAAGTCTTAAGACAGGCATTTTACGTACTGCCGATGAACTTTTGAAACGGACCCAAGAACTTGATTATTTTCAACCTTTGGATGATTTTCAATGGGGATCGAACAGTGATGTTTTAAATGCGGCCTTACTTATGTCACAAGCCTATAGGTTAGATCCCAAACCTGATTATTTAATAGCTGTACAGCATGCCGCAGACTATGTGTTAGGGAATAATGCAACGGGTTACAGTTTCATCACAGGATTTGGCCATAAAACACCAATGTTCATTCATCATAGGCAAAGTGAAGCCGATGGAATAGTCGAACCTGTACCCGGATTAATCTCTGGAGGGCCAAATTTTGGCAAACAAGACACCTCAGATGGTGTTGTTTATCCAGAGAATGCATCCCCAATGCAAAGTTGGGTTGATCAGGAACCCAGTTATGCCAGTAATGAAATCTGCCTGAATTGGAATGCTCCTTTGACCTATGTGCTTGGCTTTTTAGAACAGGAATCAAATTAACGCTATTATGGGAACACTTAAAACACTGATATTGACATTTTGTGGTTTGTTATTATTTGGTAATGTAGTTAATGCATATTCCAATCCCATTACGATACCCGAAACAATGCCTAAAAAGAAGGCTCGTAATGTCATATTTATTTTAACGGATGACCATCGCTTTGATTATATGGGTTTCACGGGAAAAGTACCTTGGTTAGAAACCCCAAATATGGATAAACTAGCAAGTGAAGGCGCTTATTTACCAAATGCTTTTGTTACAACTTCACTTTGTTCTCCGAGTAGGGCTTCTATTTTGACGGG
>JABDKZ010000351.1 GCA_013001935.1 Maribacter sp. | reverse complement strand
GGTAGTGTCTGCGTATGCTGAAGTTATATCTCCGGGTCTTCGATCTACAATTTTGTAATTCAGTTTTTTACCGGATACTTTTTCAAAGCTTTGTATCACTTCAAGAACTGTGCTGCCCTTGCCCGTACCAATATTGAAAACTTCATAATTGTCCTTATTTTTATTTTCTATTAATCGCTGTAGTGCTACAACATGGGCTTTTGCTAAATCTACTACATAAATATAATCCCGCACACACGTACCATCTGGTGTGGGATAATCGTCCCCAAATACAGAAAGCTGATCTCTCAACCCAACCCCCGTTTGGGTAATAAAAGGAACTAAATTTTGAGGGATACCTATTGGCAATTCTCCGATCTCAGCACTGGGATGTGCCCCCATGGGATTAAAATATCTGAGTGCTATCGCATTTAAATTGGGCGTTACTTTACAAGTATCCCTAATGATTTCCTCACCTATCTGTTTGGTGTTTCCATAGGGGGATTCAGCCTCTTTTACAGGAGCGTCCTCGGTAATTGGCATTTTATCTGCCTGACCGTAAACGGTACAACTTGAACTGAAGATAAAACTGGCCCTGTCTTTTTTTGAAAGTTCCTTTAAAAGATATACCAAAGTACCAATATTGTTTTCGTAATACAACAAAGGCTTTTCAACACTTTCCCCTACGGCTTTTGACGCTGCAAAATGTATTACGCCTTCAATATCTTGATACTTTTGAAAGAAATCCTCGATCTTGGATTTTTCCTTTAAATCCAATTTTTCAAAAATTGGTTTTTTACCGGTAATCGCAGTTATTCCACTTAGGACTTTTTCCGAAGAATTTGAACAATCATCGATTATGACCACTTCGAAGCCTTCGTTCTGTAATTCAACCACCGTGTGGGAGCCAATAAAACCAAGACCCCCTGTTACTAGAATTTTCATTTATTTTCGGTTCTTTATTTTTAAGGATTCACAAAACCGATAACGGCATTGGTAATAAAGGCAATCTGTTCATCATCCAATTCGGTATGCATAGGTAATGAAATGACTTCTTTAACCAATTGATTGGTTACCGGAAAGTCTTTTTCATTATAGCGTTCATCAACATAAGCCTTTTGTTTATGTAGTGGAATAGGATAATACACTCCACATGGAATTTGGTTGTCATTCAAGTGCTGCACCAAGGCATCGCGCTTTCCATTGGTTATCCTAAGTGTATATTGATGAAAAACATGGCAATCGCAGGTATCACAAATGCCATCGCAATTGGTAACCGTAACCGGCACCACGATATGGTCTTGCCCTGCAAAAGCTTTGGAATATTTTCTGGCTGCCGCCCTTCGTGCATTGCAATAACCATCCAACAGCGGTAATTTGGCCCTTAATACAGCTGCTTGTATTGAATCTAATCTGGAATTAACGCCAACAACGTCGTGATGGTATCGCTCATACATACCATGGTTAACAATTCCTCTTATCGTATGCGCCAACGTATCGTCATTAGTAAAAATGGCGCCTCCATCACCATAGCATCCTAAGTTTTTTGATGGGAAAAATGAGGTGGATCCAAGATGCCCTATAGTACCTGCTTTTTGCTTTTTGCCATTTTCTCCAATATAGTTCGCACCTATTGCTTGGGCATTATCCTCAATCACATATAAGTTATGCTTTTGGGCCAAGGCCATTATAGCATCCATATTCGCGCACTGACCAAATAGATGCACCGGAACTATGGCCTTTGTCTTCGGCGTAATAGCCTTCTCAATTGCCGAAATATCGATGTTAAATGTATCTTTTTCAACGTCGACCAATACCGGGGTCAGCTGTAAAAGCGCTATGACTTCTACTGTGGCCGCAAAAGTAAAATCTGCCGTGATGACCTCATCACCAGGCTGAAGACCCAAACCCATCATTGCAATCTGCAAAGCATCCGTACCATTGGCACAGGGAATAACGTGCTTTATCCCCAAATACGCTTCCAACTCTTTTTGTAAAGCATGTACCTCAGGACCATTTATAAAGGCTGAGGTTTCTAGTATATTCGCTATCGATGAATTTATTTGCTCTTTGATGGATTGATACTGACCGTTTAGGTCTACCATTTGAATTTTACGCATCTGTAAGAATTAGAGTAGTATAATTGCAAAAATAAGGAACTATTCTCGAAAGAAACGTATTTTAGCGACAAACGATAACCAAGTGAATTTTATCTATAACCTCATCATACACATCACATGGTTCCACTTAAAAATAGTGGCTCTTTTTCACCCCAAGATCAAGCTGTTCGTTCAGGGCAGAAGACAGACTTATTCAATTTTAAAGGATAAAATCCGGAAAGAAAACAAGGTCATCTGGGTACATACCGCCTCTTTGGGCGAATTTGAACAGGGCCTGCCCATAATTGAAAGGCTTAAATCCACATATCCCAACTATCAATTATTGGTTACTTTTTTTTCACCTTCAGGCTACGAGGTCAAAAAGAATAGCGATGTTGCCGATGCGGTAGTATATCTTCCATTGGACACTCGAAAAAACGCAAAACGTTTCTTGGAAATGGTGAATCCGGCACTTGCGGTTTTTGTCAAATATGAGATTTGGCCCAACTTCTTAAAAGAATTAAAAGAGAAACAAGTTCCGGTTCTTTTAATTTCAGCCATGTTTCGAAAAGAACAGGTCTTTTTTAAATGGTATGGAGGTATTATGCGAAAGGCGCTTGGTACTTTCACACATTTCTTTGTCCAGGACAATACATCAGTAGCCCTTTTGGAAAGCATAAAACTAACAAATACCACGATAAGCGGAGATACGAGATTCGATAGGGTTGCCGAAATTTTAGAAAGAAATAACAAGCTTTCATTCATGGAGTCATTCAAAGGAAATAAGATTTGTTTTGTGGCAGGGAGTACTTGGCCGGAAGATGAAGAGCTCATCGTCAAATT
>JABDKZ010000338.1 GCA_013001935.1 Maribacter sp. | reverse complement strand
ACAAAATCGTGCAACTGTTTCGGCCTTATCATTTGTAATCCATTTAGTAGGTGTTACCAGGGCAAAACCATCGCTGTGGTTTTTATATGTCCAATTCTTATAATCGTTCGATGTCCATCCTTTACGCCTGAACAACACACAAGAAAGACTAGGTTCCCGTACCAATTCCAAATACTCTCGGTCTTCGATAAGTTCACCAGCCAAAATTGCCAATTTTATTCCCATCTCAACAGCCCATTTGTACTTATCTGTGCCATGCGTGGCCAGTGAAAACCAAAGCGGCAGCCCTCTTATTCTTCGCGTCAACTGTATTTGGTAGTCAGCGGGATTAAATCCGCTGGCGCCTTCATCCTTGAATATCTCCAAATAAGAGCCTTCCTGTGAGTGGGCAGCCTTGGCCAATTCAGGGTTTTTGTATATCACTGCACCACAGTCATAAGGAGAAAACAACCATTTATGGGGGTCTATGGTTATACTATCGGCTTTTTCAATGCCATTGAACAAATGGCGAACCGAATCTGCCACCAATGCGCCGCCACCATAGGCAGCATCAACATGAAACCAAAGTTTTTCTTTTTCACATACTTGCGCAATACCCTCCAAATCATCTATAATGCCAGCATTGGTAGTGCCCCCAGTAGCCACTATCGCAAAAAGTCGCTTGCGTTGATCTGTATTTAAACCATCTATTTTATTTTGCAGATCTTTTGCCGTCATTAAATCCTCAGTCTCAACCAAAAGTACATCGGCGTCAATAACCTTTGCCATTGCCTTTATAGAAGAATGCGCACCAGAAGAAGTGATTACCAATGCCTTTTTATTCAGGTTTTCAGAATTTCTTCTCCAATATTCCCTTGCAGTGACCATCGCAGATAGATTAGCAGCCGTACCGCCGCTTGTAAACACACCGAATGCCCCTTCTGGTAATCCCGTCAAGGAAACCAACCACTTCATTGCCACATTTTCACAGTAGATGGCTCCAGCACCCTCCATCCAATACGCACCATGAATGCTTGATGCCGATGTCACAAGATCGAACATTATAGCGGCTCGGGTAGGTGAAGCCGGTACAAAAGCCAAATGCCTTGGATGATCAATTGGTACCGTTGCTTTTACCAAAATATCCTTAAACAAATGAAAGGCATATTCACCACCTATACCTTTGGCAGTAACTGTTTCACCCACTAATTTGTGTAGTTCTTCTTCTTTTTTGGGCTGCCCCAGTTCAGGAGTTTTATTTGTAATTCTATTGATGGCATATTTCATGACATCCAAAGTCATTTCCACCAGCTCAATATCTATGTTGTGCATTGATTGATTCATTTATGCAAAAGTAAAGGATCGTACGGTAATTAGACTTGAAAAATCAATTAATGCTGTAGTATTGAAAATACCATTTTCAAAGGATGCAGATCTTTTTGGAGCATTGGAATCAAAGCTTCGCCATATTCAAGATACAACGTCGAAAAATTAAGGTTTCGTTCTTGGAGTGATTGTCCTGGAAACAGTTCATTCTGAATATGTGTCATTCGTTCCACATGATTCGTAAGCTTTCTTTTTTGCGCCTTGAGTAGTCGTTTTTCGAGATTTTCCAATCCTTTTAGTTGTTTTACCTCCTGTGCTTTAACAGCACCCAAAAATGATTGATCGGTTTGTGCCGCAATTTCATACATACCAGTGAACTGTTCTGATAACAATCTTTTTTGAGGGGAAAAGTCAATTTCTATATTCGAGATTTCCCTAATCTTTTTATTAATTAAATGGTTTTGTTTTAAGAACAAATCGGCTACCGAAAGATTCATTCTTTCTAATTTCTTTTGTTGTTTTTTGGTCACAACAAGCGCCGAATTTCGCGGTAATAAAATTGGAAAGGCAATATTCATTGCCTTGAATGAACTTTTCAATTCCAACCAATAAGCCAACTCACCACCACCACCAATATAACACAGATTAGGAAGAATAATCTCCTGATAAAGTGGGCGGGTGATAACATTGGGGGAAAAGCGCTCAGGATGCTTCTCCAGCTCTTTCAACATCTCCTCTTTAGAAAAGGAAATTTCCGTATCATTCACATGAAATTTGCCGTTTTTAAATAAAATACGCTCCCTTAGATTTTGCTTTAAATAAAAATAATTGATCTCACGAGGGTTGACCTGAATAGTATACCCTTCTGGCAATTCCAATAATTTTGATACCGTACCTGAAACCTTTTCGAAGGTTGTGTTTTCAAGAATATCCTTCTTGGCATAAGGAGCCAATAGTTTCTTCAATTTACTATCATCACCATCGATAATAATAAGACCCAATTCGCCAAAAAGTTCATTGGCAAGAAATCGTGTAGCACCGGTAAGGTTGTCGTGCTCAACATAGGCTTTTTCGAATAAGTCATTAAGTCTTTTTGCATTTTTACCATCCCCCAATTCATTTGCAAAGACCTGGGATATCTTATCTAAGCCATCTGTGCTTAAACGTCCAACCCCACCGGAGGCTTCCCTATTCCATTGAATTTTTTTAGCATTGAAATTAAAATAGTTTATTTCATCAAAGTCATGGTCCTCTGTAGCCATCCAATATACAGGCACAAAATTGAACCTAGGATACGTTTTTTTTAATTGAACCGTAAGATTAATTGTAGATATTATCTTGTAAAGAAAGTATAGGGGTCCAGTGAATAAATTAAGTTGATGCCCTGTAACCACTGTGAATGTAATAGGTTCTTTGAGCTGTCTGAGGCTGTCTTTTGTCTTTTTTGAGATTGCCACCCCTTTGTACTGTGCTTGAAGGGCGTCATATAGAATCGACCGGTTTTTATCGGGATAATTAGCCGATTTTTCCTCAATCTGGTCCTTGAAGTTCTCAATTTTTGGAAAGCGATTAAAAAAAGGAGTCAAGCTTTCCTTATTGTCAATATAATCACAAATTAAATCGGAAAAATATCCAGTTTGTTTAAAAGGTAAACAGTCAATATCCATATAAACTTTCAAAATCAAGGTAAATATATAACACTTGAATTTTCTTGTTCCTAAAAATACGTTAATTACTTTAACCTATCATCCATGAAAGTACGTGTCT
>JABDKZ010000333.1 GCA_013001935.1 Maribacter sp. | reverse complement strand
TCAAGGGCCATACGATGGAATTACCTTTTAAAACCTTTAGGCTATCAACCCAAACTGAGTAATAACCTTTTCATAGTGCTAATATCCTATTTTACAAATCTAGGGATCCCGAGATCAGGCGAAATCCTAAGGGCCACTGCATTGGCAACGTATGAAGACGTGCCGTTTGAAAAAGGTTTTGGGACTATTGTGACCGAAAGGGTTGTTGATGTAATTATGCTTTTAATTATTATTTCAACAACACTTCTATTACAAACAGAAATAATCATTGAATTTCTTCAAAACAAGGGTTTCAATTACAATAGTATTCTTTTGCTATTGGGCATGGGAATTTTAGGTGTCCTGATCTTCATTGTTTTTATAAAAAGGTCTTCAACAAAGATTGCCCTTAAAATCAAAGGTTTTGTAAAAGGATTATTCGATGGTGTACTGAGTATTTTTAAGATGAAAAACAAATGGGCATTTGTGCTGCATACTGTATTCATTTGGGCATGTTATGTAGGTATGTTTTGGGTCATTAAATACACGGTTTTAGAAACTGCTGGTCTTACAATTAGTCAGTTATTGGTAGCATTTGTCGCCGGTGCCTTCGCTATGACCACAACAAATGGTGGTATTGGTCTGTACCCGATAGCAGTGAGTAAAGCCTTGGCCATCTATGGTATAGATTCGGTTTCAGGAGATGCCTTTGGATGGATCATGTGGATTTCACAGACTATTGTCATCGTAGTATTCGGGGCAATATCTTTTCTGTTATTACCGTTATTGAACAGAAACCGGTAGCACCCATTGTTACTCTAATACCTTTATATGCGACATTTTCTCATTGTTTTGGCCAGTCTTTTTTGTTTTGGTCTAAATGCCCAGATAACTAAAGAGATATTTGAATCTTTTAAACTTCAGGAAAGAAGGGATGTCAGTTATTATTTCCCTGAAGAATACGATAAAGATAAAAAGCACCCACTTATTGTGGTCTTGGATGCCGATTACTTGTTTGAGCAAGTAGTCGCCAACGCGAAGTTCTACAGTAAATTCCACGGCATGCCAGAATCAATTATTGTTGGTATTCACCAAAGTGAAGGAAGTATTCGTTTTGATGATTGCGCTTTTGACAAACAAACCGGATTACCCTCTGAAAAAGGGAATAAATTTTTTGAATTTCTTGGTATGGAAATCATCCCATATCTTGATTTAAATTACAATACAGCCCCATTTAAAATGATAGTGGGTTATGATATAACCGCAAATTTTGAAAACTATTGGTTATTCAAGGATAGATCAGTTTTCAATGCCTTTATCAATATTTCGCCTACATTGGCTCCTGACATGGAAATTCATATCCCATCAAGATTAGAGGCAATGAACCAACAGATTTTCTATCAATTGATAGTTGAAGGTGAAAAAAGCAAGCAAAGGCCTAAGATCATGTCGATGAACAATGCCATTAAGGCCATAAGCAAAGAGAATCTTCACTACTATTTTGATGAATATCCCAGTGCAGATCATATTTCGATTGTTACTTATGGTATTGGTAAGGCATTCGATAACATTTTTGGCATGTTCAAACCTATTAGTCCAAAGGAATACAAAACCCAAATTTTAACTTCTGAAGAACCGGTATTCAATTATTTGGAAAACAAATACAAAACCATAGAAGATCTCTTTGGAATCAAGAAAACCGTGGATCTTAATGATGTAATGGCCATTTATGCAGGAACTCGAAAAAAAGAGGATTTTGAATCCTTAAAGCCTTTATCCGATATGTGTAAGGTTGAATTTCCAGAAACCATGTTGGGATTTTATTTTGAAGGTGAGTACTATGAACAATTAGGAGAGCCAAAGAAAGCGCTTCGTACCTTTGAAAAAGCCTTTGGCATGGATGAAATTGATTTCTTAACCAAGGAAATGGCCCTTGAAAAAATCGATGCTTTAAAAGCAGATTTTGGATTCTAGATTTTCAATCAGAAAAACGATAATCCGCTAACTTTTTTAAAAGATTCCTTTATCTTTAGCCAGAACCAACAGAGAGGTAATGGCCAAAACAAAAACTGCATTTTTCTGCCAAAACTGCGGTACCCAATATGCCAAATGGGTAGGGCAATGTGCTGCTTGTAAAGAATGGAATACCGTCGTTGAAGAGGTCATTCATAAAGACCAAAAAACAAGTTGGAAAACCCCTAACAGCACCCATAAAAAAATAGCAAAACCATTACGTGTCAATGAAATAAGCACTGATAAAGAACTGCGATTAAACACCCATGACTTGGAATTTAATCGCGTTTTAGGTGGTGGTCTTGTTCCAGGCTCATTGGTTTTATTGGGTGGGGAGCCAGGGGTTGGCAAAAGTACCCTATTGCTTCAGATCGCATTGAAACTGCCTTATAAAACGCTCTATGTTTCAGGTGAGGAAAGTCAGAAGCAGATCAAGATGCGGGCAGACCGTATTTTGCCCAATAGTAATAACTGTTATATCCTTACGGAAACAAAAACCCAAAATATCTTTCAGCAGATTGAAGCCATGGAACCCGATATCGTGGTCATTGATTCTATTCAGACCTTACACTCCGATTATATTGAATCTGCCGCAGGAAGTATTTCCCAAATTAGGGAATGTACCGCAGAGCTCATCAAATTTGCGAAGGAAACCAATACCCCCGTCATTTTGATCGGTCATATCACCAAAGACGGCTCTATTGCCGGGCCTAAAATTTTGGAGCATATGGTCGATACGGTACTTCAATTTGAAGGCGATCGCAATTACGTATATCGAATTCTGCGTGCCCTAAAAAACCGATTTGGATCTACAGCCGAACTTGGTATATATGAAATGCTGGGAAGCGGACTCCGGGAAGTGAACAATCCATCTGAAATACTGATCTCAAAAAACGATGAAGGACTGAGCGGCACGGCCATTGCCTCTACCGTCGAAGGCATGCGCCCTTTGATGATCGAAATTCAGGCTTTGGTAAGCACCGCTGTTTATGGCACACCCCAACGCTCAACTACCGGGTATAATGCAAAAAGATTGAATATGTTATTGGCTGTTCTTGAAAAACGGGCTGGATTCAAATTGGGAGCGAAAGATGTTTTTCTTAACATTACCGGAGGTATCTCTATTGATGATCCTGCGATTGACCTAGCCGTAATCGCTGCTATTCTATCAAGTAATGAAGATATTCCTATTGCGCATGGTGTTTGTTTTGCAGCTGAAGTTGGCTTAGCTGGTGAAATTAGACCGGTACAGCGTGTGGAACAACGTATATTAGAAGCTGAAAAGTTGGGTTTTACCACCATTTATGTTTCCAGGAACAATAAAATAAGTCTAAATACGCCAAAAATAAATATTGAGCTTGTCTCAAGAATTGAGGATGTTGCGAGTGGGTTGTTTGGTTAACGTTTATCTCGCATGATTCTGGCAAAAACCAAAATAATCAGCACCACAACAATTATCAAGGCCAGCTGGCCAAAACCGATACTCATAAAATTCATATTGTTCTATTTAAGGTGAGGGATTCGGGATTTCGTCATGTATAGCATTGATATCCCTTATTATTTCATCGTTCAAATCAACTTGTATACTACCAATATTTTCTTTTAGTTGCGCCATTGTCGTTGCCCCAATAATAGTGCTTGTCACAAAAGGTCGTGTATTGACAAAAGCCAAGGCCATCTGTGCCAATGACAGACCATGTTTTTGTGCAAGATCAAAGTACCTTTGGGTAGCTTTAATACTGGTTTCACTATTGTACCGTTTGTATGCCGGGAATAAGGTAATTCGCGACTTTTCAGGACGTTTACCTCCCAAATACTTACCACTTAATACGCCAAAGCCCAAAGGGGAGTATGCCAACAAACCCATTTGCTCACGAATCGCGATTTCACTTAACCCGGTTTCGAACAATCGGTTTAAAAGACAAAACGGATTTTGAATCGTAATCATTCTGGGTAAACTTGGATGCACCTTTCCTTCTTCAAGATATCGCATGGTACCCCAGGGAGTTTCATTGGATATGCCCACATGCCTAATCTTTCCCTCAAGTATCAGATCCCTAAGGGTTTCCAACACCTGATGAAAATTGTCTTCCCAATGGTCCCTAATATCATGTTCATAGTCACGATGACCAAAATAATTCGTGGAGCGCTCTGGCCAATGCAATTGATAAACATCAATATAATCTGTTTTCAATCGTTTTAAACTGCCTTCGACTGCATTTATAATAGATTCCTTAGAAAAACCTGTGGTTCTTATGAATTTGCTGAAATCACCATTCCCGGCAATTTTAGTGCCAAGAATTATTTGGTCCCTATTTCCATTTTGCTTAAACCAATTACCGATAATTTTCTCGGTATGTGCATAGCGGTCGGGGTGAGCTGGAATAGGATATAATTCTGCCGTATCAAAAAAATTGATACCTTGGTCAATGGCATAATCCATCTGTTCATGGCCTTCAGTTTCAGTATTCTGATTGCCCCATGTCATGGTGCCAAGACATATTTTACTTACTTCAATATCGGTATGTGGCAGCTTGGTGTAAATCATTCAGCAACTTATTCTTTAATTTTTCAATTGGCAAAGTTACGAATATTATATCGCTGAAAGCTGTAGGTTAAGACATTAACCCAGCTCTAGCAAGATAGGGCAATGGTCGCTATGCCTAGCATCCGATAAGATGACCGATCGTTTTAATCGGTTTTCTAGAGGCTGGCTCACCATGCCATAATCAAGCCGCCAGCCTTTGTTATTGTTTCTGGCATTAGCACGATAACTCCACCATGTATAATTATCCGGTTCTTTATTAAAATGCCTAAAGCTATCTATGAAACCGCTCTTAATAAAATTCCCGATCCATTCCCGTTCTACCGGTAAAAAGCCAGATACTTTTTTGTTCCGGACGGGGTCATGAATATCAATTGCCTCATGGCATATATTATAATCCCCCAATATGATAAGATTGGGACATTCTTTTCTAAGGTCATCAATATATTTCTGAAACTCGGCCATATATTTTAACTTGAAATCTAGCCGGTCCATATTTGTTCCAGAAGGCAGATAGAGGCTCATAACAGATACACCATTATAATCTGCCCTAAGATTTCTTCCCTCAAAATCCATATAATCGATTCCCGTACCATATGCTACATGTTCCGGTTTCTTCTTTGATAAAATAGCAACTCCACTATACCCCTTTTTTTGGGCACTGTACCAATAATTGTTCGTATAACCCACTTCTTCGAATAAGGATAAGTCTAATTGTTCTTTCATGGCTTTTATTTCCTGTAGGCAGATTACATCGGGGTCAGTGGCCTTTAACCAGTCTAGAAATCCCTTGTTTATTGCCGCTCGAATACCATTTACGTTGTACGATACTATTTTCACTTGTCCAAAATTTGAATCAAAATTAAGGAATGTTTTTTGTACCCGCCCACCTTTGAGCTGCTTATCTAAAAAAGGGTTGTGCAAATTTCCAAACCATATTTCATAGCTGCTTTTAGCACTTTGGAACGGGATTTGATTTCCTTTGGGCATATAAGAACATTGTGCGATGAAAAAACTATATATTATAATCCTATTATTGAGCGGTAGTTTGGCCAGTGCTCAGGCCTATCCCAAATTCAATTCCAATAATGAGCTTAAATTCAATGCAGGGTTATTTTTGGTCAGCGGTACAGTTGAAGGTTCATACGAGTACTTTTTTAACGCAGATACTAGTATTGGTGCAACCTTATATGCCGATAATGATGCTTTCGATTACAATGGTAATTTTGGTATTGGCCCTAACCTACGGGCATATTTTGGATATAACCCAAGAAGTGGATTCTTTGCTGAGGCCTTTGGTCTATATTATACCGGGGAAGATAGAATACCCGATAATAATCTTGGGGTACGCAATTATGACTACAGTACCACAGCTTTAGGACTAGGTGTTGGCAACAAATGGGTGACCCAAAGCAATAAATTCAGTATGGAAATAAGTGCAGGAATGGGCCGTAATATAAATCCTGAAGTTTTTCAGGATACTTTTATGTTCCGTGGCGGATTTTCAATCGGATTTAGATTTTAATCAACATCCTCGAATTTAGTATCGGCCATTCTTGTTTGACGTTCAATATTGATTTTTTGGATATCATCAATTTCAAAACGCACAGGCTTATAACCCGCATCAAAAAGGGCATATTCAGAAGTGTTCATAGATTTTGTAAGCACCAAATCTATACCGAGCTTATTATTCTGCAACTGTAATACCTTCAAATTTGGTAAGTTAAGCACAGCGCTGGGAACTGTTCCGACCAATTGATTTTCATGCAGGACCAAACGATTCAGGTTTACGAGGTCTCCTAGAGTTAAGGGCAAAACTCCCCCAATCTTATTATTGCCAAGTTCCAATCCTTCCAAGGCCTTTAAATTGCCAATAGACGATGGGATTTCACCTTCAAAGGTATTATTCGATAAAACCAGCACGCGCATTTTTACCAAATTACCAATACTTGAAGGCAAAGTTCCAGAAAGATCGTTATCATATAAATCCAAGATTTCCAAAGACTGCAAATCCCCAATAGTCTCAGGGATTGATCCTGAAAACCGATTTTTGCCAAGTCTTAGTACATTGAGTTTTTTTAAAGTTGTAATTTCAGTAGGTATGTGCCCACTTAATTGATTAAAAGCAACATTAAATACTTTCAGCTGTTTTAATTTGCCTATTGAATTGGGGAGTTGCCCAACAAGATTATTATTAAACAAATTAAGACCTACAATATGGTTATTCTCCAATTGAACACCATACCAAGTCGACACTGGTTGTTCCAAAGACCAAGTATTTATCCAATTCCCTCCATCCATAGATTTATACAAGTCAACCAGGGCGTCCCTTTCGACCTTGGATACTTGGGCAGCTGTTGATGCACCTATTAATACAAAAAGAAAAAAACTTAGTATCGTTTTCATGACTATGGTAGTACCGCTATTCGGGCGATTATCTGAAATTCTTAACTGCATTTGCTGTTTTTGTATTACTTATTAATGCTAATATAATACAGCTATCCTTAATAACGGGAGAATACGCCTCACATTGTTCTAAAATTTATCAGAATTGCAATTGCGCCTTAAATAAGGGTATTTGGTTATAGTATTGCAGGAGTTTTCGAAACCAATTTAATCCCAAATGGTCTGTTGTTTTTATTTTAATAATTAAATTAACGCCCTATCTTAGGCCAATGAGAGTATACCTTTTTACCTTCCTACTATTTCTTATCACAACGGTGTTATTTGCACAAGATAATAGGGTCAATGATAGTATTACACAATTGGAAGAAGTAATCTTATTAGACTCCTTAAAGGCAAAACAGGCAACAGGTATTGTGCCTTCAAAAGTAATCGGGGCTAAGATTTTTCAGAATTTCAGTCCAGTTGAAATGACCTCCTCCTTAAATCAGATTTCTGGTGTTTATGTGCTTTCAGGTGCATTGAATACCAATAGAATCACCATTCGCGGTGTGGGTGCCCGAACGCCTTTTGGAACTGATAAAATAAGACTATACTACAATGAAATCCCAGTTACTGATGGTTCGGGCTTTTCGGCTATTGAAGCTTATGATCTTGAGAACATGAATTCGATTGAAGTCATCAAAGGTCCTAAAGGAACTGCTTTTGGGGCAAATCTGGGTGGCACAATTATCTTGAACCCTAAAGAAGCCGTACTTGAATCTACAACGCTGCGAAATAATTTAACACTTGGTTCTTACGGGCTGATTAAAAATAGCTTTGGATTTACACATGCTGATACCAAATTATCCATGGAGCTTCGGTACGGTCATATGACACTTGATGGTTATCGCGAGAATAGCCGTTTTGAAAGAGATGGTTTATTATTGAATACCGCCTATAAAATAAACTCAAAAAGCAAGGTCGCACTCTTATTGAATTATATTGATTATTCAGCGCAAATCGCAAGTTCTTTAAGCCAAAATGACTTTGATGAAGATCCTACCCAAGCAGCATTTACCTGGAATGCCGCGAAAGGGTATGAAGCCAATAAATATACTTTGGCAGGACTTTCACATTCCTTCAGGTTTAATCCAAAGCTTTCGAATACTACAAGT
>JABDKZ010000330.1 GCA_013001935.1 Maribacter sp. | reverse complement strand
GGTAGTTTGATCATTACCAAGGGTGATAATAATAACAATCCCGTCTTCCTTGAAACCTTAAGTGATATTGCTAATAAACACTCCATTACACTGCATACCGCAACTACTGGCTTTGTTGATGCCGGTAAAGATTTTGGGTCACGCTATGTACAGATGATATCCGAACTAAAAATCGCCGTGCTCTCCGGCAGACCCACTTCCACCTTACGTTTTGGGGAAATTTGGCACTTTTTTGAACAGCAACTGAATTATCCAATATCCGTAATTGATTCTGACTATATGAAGCGCGTAGATTTCTCAAAATATGATGTTTTGATATTACCGGGAGGATATGGTTATAAGGATTTCCTCGATAAGGATAAACTGAGTGAATTAAAAGATTGGGTCGCTAATGGTGGGAACTTAATTGCCATGGGCGGCGCTATAAAAGGACTTGAAGGAGAAAACGGATTTAAGATCAAGACAAAGGAAGTAATCAAAGACTCTGCTAAAAACCTTCAAATATTTGATGAAAACCAACGGGAGTCAATTAAAAAATCGATTACTGGTGCCATATTTAAAACTAGGGTAGATAATACCCACCCATTGGCTTATGGCTATTCTGACACCTATTTCTCTTTAAAACTAGGTTCTGAGGCCTACGAACATTTAGATAGTGGTTCAGTCTTTTATTTAGAAGGTGACAAAGGTATTCCAGTCGCGGGTTTTGCAGGTAGCGAAGCCCAAAAGAAAATAACCAATACCTTGGTCTACGGGGTTGAAAATCATGGTTCTGGTACGGTCATTTATATGGTTGATAATCCCTTATTCAGAGGTTTTTGGGAAAATGGCAAATTACTGTTTGCCAATGCCTTGTTTATGGTGAAATAGTTTGGTTCACCTCTATACAACAAGGAATCAATATAGGAAAAACGAAACCGTAATAATGCCAATAACCGCAATTGGCACAATAATCAACATATACAGGAATGAAATAATATTTGCTTTAAAAAAAGCGCCAATCCAACTACTCCTGTAAAAATTATGCAGTGCCAGCAATAAATAGATAATGAATGATAAAAAGAAAAGTACCTCTATCCAAACGGGGATATCTACAAACTTATTGGCCAATATTAATATACAATATGAAGTAAAAATAAACGTAAAAAAATAAAAACTAAAGACCATGTGATGGGCGAACGTTCCCCGCCTCCAATAAAACAGTTTCAATAAAACAGCAAATAAGGGTAGCATAAAAAACATGGCAATAGGAATTGTATCATATAAGGTATTCAGAATCCCATCTCCTTTTTGTTCATAGAACTTGAGCATTTTCTCATATAGCTTTTGATTGAAGGCACTCGCATTCTCTTCCAAACCCATGGCCTTTAATTTATCGGCCTGTGGTGCTTCTATGGCAATTAAGGAGTCCAAAATGTTTCTCCTAAAACTGAATGATATATTCGGTGCATTTTGCTCGGCTGAAATTACAGAATCCAATACGCTCAAATCCTCTTCGGATATACCGGTAAGCACCGGACTTTCCTTAATTGTTTTTTTTGCCAACTCAAGGTTCAAGGAATCTTTTTTCAACTGCAATGAATCTATTACGAAATCCTTGTCAAAACCCTTTTGCAAAGCCTTGGTGACCTGTTGGTCAGCTTTCCGAACACTAAAAGAAAAAATGAAAAAGAAAAGCACCGAAATAAATAGATAAAACTGCGCAGGATGCAAGTATTTTAATCGCTTACCATCTACAAACCGTCTTGCCAACACGCCCGGTTTAATCATTAATGTACCGAAACTCCTAAAAAATCGTGCGTCGATAGAAAAGTAGTTCTCTATGGTATTACTGAACAATACACCAAAGGTGAGATTATCAGTCGATTCCTGCCCGCAATACGGACAATAATCAAAGGTCTCATCAAAAGATCTCTCACAATTTTTACATTGGTCGGTCGAAGACATTACAAATGATTTGTTTAAATATACTGATTATCGAAATAGGCTCCTAAATGAATTGTAATTCCTCTTTTTCGCAAGCTGAATGCTTAGGACAACAACTTTAAAATCCATTACATGAAATGTCAAATCCTATCCAGGCCCAAATCATGGGTCAATTTCCTAATTTTAGTATCTTCGGTTATCGACAATCGCTCGCCATGAAACAAAACACCTTAGCATTAAAATTTCCAAGCTTTTTTTTATTGTTTTTACTCATACTTCTAAGTTGTAAGAAAAAAACAGAACTAACCCATTCAATCAATATTACTGGTCTTAAAGAATCGGTGGAAGTAATCCGTGACGATGTTGGCATAAATCATATCTATGCCAACAACCAGCATGATCTTTTTTTCGCACAAGGGTATTGTGCTGCCAAGGACAGGCTTTTTCAATTTGAAATATGGCGCCGTCAGGCCACGGGAACCGTGTCTGAAATTCTAGGGAAACGGGAATTAAAACGCGATATCGGAACACGGCTTTTTAAGTTCAGAGGTGATATGAATACCGAAATGAAGCATTACCACCCTGATGGCATCGAGATTCTGACAGCGTATAAGAATGGGGTAAATGCGTATATAGATGAAGTACTAAAGAAGCCCGAACTTCTTCCGATTACTTTCAAAGCCCTGAACATCTTACCTCAAAAATGGACAACGGAGGTGATTATATCGAGACATCAGGGGCTTTTAGGAAACATTACGGAAGAACTTGATATTGGAAGAGCCGTTGCCAAGGTTGGTGCCCAAAAAGTGAAGGAGTATCTTTGGTTTCATCCCAAAGATCCAAAAATTGATATAGATCCTGCTATCAAAGGTGATCTTTTATCAGATGATATACTTGAATTATACAATGCATACCGTAAACCTATAAAATTTAAACCAGGGGATATTGTTCCCAAATATCGAATAGCCGAGACCAAAGTGGCTATTGCCAAGCGTATCGCTACTCCTGAAAATAGTAAGAAGGACAAACTCTTTGTGGGCAGCAATAACTGGGTAACCTCCCCTGAATTGTCGAAAAACGGACATACCTATATGGCGAATGACCCCCACAGGAGACTTGCAATACCATCACTTCGATACTATGTGCATTTATCCGCCCCGGGATGGAATGTAATCGGGGGTGGTGAACCTGAGATTCCCGGAATATCGATTGGGCATAATGAGTATGGCGCATGGGGTTTAACCGTTTTTGAGACCGATGGGGAAGACCTATACGTCTACGACCTTAATCCCGACAATCCGAACCAATATAAATACAACGGAACATGGGAAGATATGCTAGTCATAAAAGAAAAAATCAAAGTAAGAGATAGTACAGATGTAGAAGTAGATCTAAAATATACAAGACATGGCCCAGTTACTTTTGTTGATCAGGCCAACCATAAGGCCTATGCAGTAAAATGTGCCTGGTTAGAACCTGGGGGCTCTCCATATTTAGCATCCCTTAGAATGAATCAAGCTAAAACTTGGGAAGAATTTAAAGAAGCCTGTAACTATAGCCATATCCCCGGAGAGAATATGATTTGGGGAGATACCAATGGCAATATTGGGTGGCAAGCTGTGGGTATTGCCCCTATCCGAAGAAATTTTAGTGGCTTGGTCCCCATACCCGGGGACGGGCGATATGAATGGGATGGGTATCTTCCGATCATTCAAAAACCCAGTTTGTACAATCCTGAAAAGGGATTTATTGCCACTGCCAATCAAAATGTTACCCCCGAAGATTACACTGAATGGGATGCCATTGGTTTCGGATGGTCTGATCCGTATCGTGGTATGCGCGTCAATGAAGTTCTTGGTTCCGGAAAAAAACTGAATATGGAAGATATGAAGCAATTACAGACCGATTACCTTTCTATTCCGGCAAGAGTTCTAGTACCTCTTCTGGTAAATTTAAACACGACCAATCCATTAGTAGTCAAGGCACAAGAAAAATTTAAGGATTGGGATTTTAAACTTGATAAAAACTCTATTACAGCGGGCATTTATGTTGCTTGGGAAGAGGAATTACAGGATAAACTATTGGATTATTTTCCAGATCCAGGAGCTGAAATGTTACTAGAATATGTACAGATGGCCAGGTTACTTGAATGGATACTCAATCCTGAAAAAAAGTTTGGAAAAAATTCCAGTGAAAAAAGGGATGCATACCTTTTAGGTACCTTTGAATCGGCGGTAGAGCAACTTCAAGCCCAATATGGGCCCGACATGAATTCATGGAAATATGGGCAAGCGAATTACAAGCACGTACAAATAAAACATCCATTAGGAGAAGTTGTTAATACCACATTGAATGCCAAACTCAATACGGTTCTAAAACCTAGAGGTGGCAATCAACATACGCCCGGTTCTACTGGAAGCAACAAAAGGCAAACCTCTGGCGCAACTTTCAGGATCATAGTAGATGTGAACGATTGGGATAAGACGGTAGGTTCCAATCCTCCTGGGCAATCAGGTAATCCTGAAAGCCCCTTTTACAAGAATTTGTATGATCAATGGGCTAATGATGCGTACTTCCCGGTGTATTTTTCAAAAGCCAAGATAGATTCTGTACAAAGGGAAAAAGTATTTCTAGTTCCGAACTAAGGCAAGGAAACCTATTGCCCTAAAGCACTTTTCTATTTCAGGTCCATTCGCAGGACATAATCGTCTGCGGTCATAAAAAGTGTTTTTTCGTTTTTTGAAAACGCGCAATTTGAAGTTGCTTCCCCTGTAAAAATTCTTGCAATGGGTACCCCCTTCCCATTAAAAACCCAAACACCACCAGGACCCGTCGCGAAGAGATAACCCTTACTGTGCATCTTCATGCCATCTGGAAGCCCTTGCTGCCCCTTTATACCTACTACACCAGTAACATCGAAAAACAAGGTCCTGTTTTTAACCGTACCCGGTACAACAACATCATATCTATACCAAACCGCATGTTCGGGATCTGAAACCGCGACGTATAATT
>JABDKZ010000323.1 GCA_013001935.1 Maribacter sp. | reverse complement strand
TTGGTTAAATAATCGGGTACGATCTTACAAAAAGCTTTTGGGAAAAGGCCTTTGTCAATATTCTTGATGGCATTGTGTACATCTTCCTTTGATGCAGAAACCCCTCGCTGACTATATCTTTCGCTGGCTGACGAACTCATTTTTGACTATTTATGTCAAAAATAAGATATTCACTGCACAAAGTTCGCCTGACCAAACAAACTTTATTGAACTTCCATTGGTATTAAAGTTTGTAATAGAGACCAGCGCCGTAAACCGCACTTTTCGGGACGTTATTCCCTGAAAGTGCTGATGTATAGTTTGCCAATACCCCAAATTTTTGGTTAATCTCGAAGATGACCTTCAGTCCATAAGCTGTGTATTCCTGATCGTTTACATAAAGGCCAGTCGCTAAATTACTTGCCGGAAGCTGAATATCTCCATTCTTAAAAGAGCTAGATAGATCAAAATAAGCTATCAGCCAAAGTGGCTTAAAAGGTTTGGCGCCTACTTCTCCGCCAAACAAAAAATTAGAACTATAGCCATTGAATCTTATATCTACCCCCGTAGTACCCTGTACAAAGAAATTTTCGAAGCCCCTTCCAACATTTAGTTTTGGTGACAAAGTCCAAGTGTCATATCCACTGCGCAGACCAAGTTCAGGATAAAACCCACCGGTATTTGCCTCAATATTGAACTGCCCTGAAAGTACCCACTTTTTTTTGTATAGTTGATGTTTAATACCAAACACCAAGTTACCCAATGTTGATTTCGAACCTTCTGCCGTTATGGGAGTGGCTCCTTCTAATACAACATCACCGCTTTTAATCATTTTAATAGGAAGACTCAAAAGTAGGGTGGTTTTTTCGGAAAGCCCATACTCACCGAATAGCTGTAACGTATTATCGGTTATTTCGCGCTCGGTGCTATAATCTGGAGAACCATAGATGTTGGTATAGCCACCTATATTAAAGTAAGACAATTGTAAGTAGGCCTCGTTCTTTGATTTGGTCCATGCACCCTGCGAAAAAAGTGTAATCGTAAATAAAAAGAAAGGAAGTAAAAGTAATTTTTTCATGCTTTTTAGGATATCGGATTAATTTGAAAATCTTTTCTTTAGTATGCATTAGTCCCCTAAACCTTACACTATGGGACAATAATTGTACTTAGTTTCGGCAAATAGCCCAGTTTTAGGATCTAACGAACTTAAATTTCACAACTTGCTGAAGTCATTTCAAGCCATACTTACGGAAAACTCCTTAGATAATGTTCCTTATCCAATAAAAAAAGCCCAAAGAATTTGAGCTTTTAGAATCGTATGAACAGCCAATGAATTTACTTGACAAATAACAACTCCCTATACTTTGTCAATGGCCATAGTTGATCATCGACCAAGCGTTCCAATTTATCGCAATGATATCGTATTTCCTCAAAATGAGGCCTTACATTATCGCAATAGGCATATGCTTTTTTCTTGCTATCGGTCATGACATTAGCTTTCCTTCTGGCATCGACCATTGCATCGGTCTTTGTCTTTAGATCCCCAATGTGCCCTGATATCCGTTCAATAATTTGCAGTTGACTTTCGACCATATTCTTGTAGGCACTACCATAAATATCCTTCAGACCCTGCACATTCGCAATAAGCTTATTTTGATAGCCTATGGCAGCTGGAAGTATATGATTATATGCCAATTCGGTAAATATCCTACCCTCAATCTGAATATTTAAAATATAGGTGTCCAGTTCTACCTCTTTACGGGCATTTACCTCAACTTCACTCATTACTTGCATCGACTTGAAAAGTTCCAAACTATCTTTTGAAGTCAACACCTGTAATGCTTCAGGGGTGGTCTTATTATTGCTTAACTTTCTTTTCTTGGCTTCTTTCTCCCAGTCACTACTATACCCATCACCTTCAAATCGGATTCTTTTGGAAGTCTTGATATATTCTCGCAGTACATTAAAAATCGCCTCATCCTTTTTGAGGTTTTTGCTGTCAATCAAGTTATCGACCTCTTTCTTAAACGCCTGTAATTGATTTGCAACTATGGTATTGAGAATGGTCATGGGCTTGGCACAATTGGTCTTGGAACCTACACCGCGCATTTCAAATTTATTCCCGGTAAAGGCAAAGGGGGAAGTTCGGTTTCTGTCGGTATTATCCAAAAGTATTTCAGGAATCTTGCCCACCACATTCAACTTCAATTCGGTTTTTTCCTCCGGAGACAGCTTCCCTTGGGAAACCCCTTCCAACTCATCAAGAACACCACTGAGTTGTTTGCCAATAAATATGGACATGATAGCTGGTGGCGCCTCATTGGCTCCAAGTCGATGATCATTACTGGCAGAAGCAATAGAAGACCGCAGGAGCTCTTCGTAGGTGTCTACCGCCTTGATCGTATTCACGAAAAAAGTAAGAAACTGTAGGTTTTTCATTGGGGTTGATCCCGGGCTTAATAAATTCACCCCGGTATCGGTTGCTAATGACCAGTTATTATGTTTTCCCGACCCATTGAATCCCGCAAATGGTTTTTCATGGAATAGTACTCTTAAATGATGGGTTTCGGCCACTTTCTCCATGATATCCATCAACAAGGAGTTATGATCCACGGCCAAGTTTGCTTCTTCAAAAACCGGGGCCAGTTCAAATTGATTTGGAGCCACCTCATTATGCCGTGTCTTTACAGGGATACCTAATTTGGTACATTCAACCTCCAAATGCCGCATAAATGTTAACACCCTACTCGGAATAACGCCAAAATAATGGTCGTCTAATTGCTGTCCTTTAGCGGCATATAATCCTACCAAGGTCCTACCTGTCAATATTATATCGGGCCTGGAATGGGCAATTGATTTATCGATTAAAAAGTATTCTTGTTCCCAGCCAAGGGTAGCATTTACCTTAGTTACATTCTTATCAAAATACTTGGCCACTGCTGTTGCAGCACCATCCACAGCATGTAAGGCTCTTAATAAGGGGGCCTTATTATCTAATGCTTCACCTGTATAGGAAACAAATATTGTTGGGATACACAATGTTGTTCCATAAATAAAGGCAGGTGATGTCGGGTCCCATGCAGTATATCCTCTGGCCTCAAAGGTATTTCGGATTCCACCGTGGGGAAAACTGGATGCATCAGGTTCTTGTTGAACCAATTGGCCTCCTCCAAATTTTTCCATTGCCCTGCCATCGGGCAATAAGTCAAAAAAAGCATCGTGCTTTTCAGCCGTAGCCCCTGTTAAGGGCTGAAACCAATGGGTATAGTGGGTTGCCCCCTTTTCAATTGCCCACCCTTTCATTGCCTCTGCCACTTGATCCGCAATCTTTCGATCTATTTTTGAACC
>JABDKZ010000322.1 GCA_013001935.1 Maribacter sp. | reverse complement strand
GACAATGTGCCGTCACCATTTACAAAATCGAGTGCTATTTCCTTACCATCATAAATTATTGAAAAACTGTTCTTTGGTGGTGCAAGATTGAAAGACGCCTTGGACATTTCACCTTGGGTCTTGAATTTTTTCAATTTGCTTTTTTTACCATCACTGATCATATAGACTTGCTTACCGTTAAAATGAGTGGGGGCATCAACGTACAACAGTTCATTTTTTTGTTTAATCACAAAGGCCGCCTCATCCAGGACCGACATTTTTATTCGCTCAACCACATCCGTTCCTTTGAAAATCATGACCCAACAGTTGGAATTCTTTTTATGACCATTGAATTTTATTTTTGCACTCTTACCCTTTTCCACCATGGAAGTGGGAACCGTTAACCGAAAAACACCAATACCATCACCGTTGCCATCCCTTCGTATCAAAACATACTGCGCATTACCATTACCGGGATTGTCCGTTACTGAAAGGCTGCCATCTTCATTGGAGTTGAAAGTCAGTAGGTGCTTGTCGTTCACATGAATATCGAAAGACTCCCTTAAGTTCAAGTCAATATCACTGAGCATTAGAAAAGTAACTCTATCCGAGGAATAGTCTACCGGCACCTCGCCGGTAAGGAATTCAAATCCCATTTCACCCGTGGTGGCCCTTGCGATCATTGAAACGTTAACGTCTTCCCGTAACGAAGGATACAAAAAGAACTCAGAGCCGGACAGCATTTTTTTATAGCCTTCAATATCATTCTTGCAGATGGTGTAAAGGCCATAGTTCGTATTTAATTCCTGAATATGACCATTACCGTTACCCTCGTGAAAGGGGATAATTTCCTTATTTATGGTAGTCGGGTTCTTTGATTCTGCAAATGCACTGCCAACTAACAAAATAGAAAGGCACAGGCTATATATAGCTTTTAAAGTCAGGTATTTTCTTTGATATTGCATGATAATTTATTTACTAAATCGGTTTAGTTAATTTATAAATCTATACTCCGCAAGATTTCCGAATCAAGAGTTCTGTTTGTAATACCCTTTCATTTTCAATCTTTGAATTATTCTTGTCAATTTCATTCACTAAAATTTCAACAGCTTCGTTTCCCATGGCATCAACCGGTTGTTTACTAGCCGTTATCGGTGGGTCAACCAAATCAAAAGCACCCAATTCATCAAAACTGATAATTGCAACTTTACCAGGTACTTCAATATTTAACAATTTAAGTTCCCGAAGCCCTGAAGCGGCCAAATAATGTGTGGTGAATACGATAGCATCTACCCCGTTTTCTTTTTGAACCATGTCTTTTATTGCCACTTTCATTTTATTTTGATAATGAAAAAGATCTAATTCCTTAATATGGTCGTTCTCAATTTCAAATCCGTTTTCAGAAAGTGCCAATTCATATCCCAATCTTCGCTGTAGTAAGGCATCGAGTTCACTCTTTATACTAATAAACCCTATTTTCTTTCTCCCATTCTTCAGCAGGTGCGAAGTCATATTTTTGGTGCCTCCCAAATTATCCACAATCACATAATTGGTCTTTATGTCTGGATAATACCTATCAATCAATACAAAAGGAAAATTGGCCTCTTTCAACTTTAGAATATCCGCTCTATTCTCTTGGGTGGAAGCAATGATCAAACCATCTACTTGTCTATTCAACATCGAATAAATCAATTCCTTTTCTATTGCCGCATCTTCATTTGAACTACTAAAAACCACATTGTAACCAAACTCCTTAGCCTTAAGCTCTATAAAATGGGCAATTTTGGCATAAAATATATCTGAGATATTTGGGACGATTAATCCAATAGTCTCACTCTTGCCCAAACTCAACCCCCTTGCCATTTGATTGGGACGATAGTTGTTTTTTTTGGCAAAATCCAAAATCCGCTTTTGGGTCTCCTTACTTATCTTATTTTCGTCACCTCTATTATTGAGCACTAAGGACACCGCTGTCTTTGACAGGTTCAACTCTTGCGCGATATCTTTTAAAAAAATCTTCTTCAACCTTAACTAAATCGGTTTAGTTATTAATTCAAATTTACAACCAAACCTTTGAATTACAAAATATTTTCTGATGGGATTTTGAAAAATCGAATCTTATCTGACCTTACCTTTATCTTATTTATGACTATGATTAACTGTGTTCCTAGGAATTAAATTGATGAAACCGTTTAAAAAAATTATTCGGGAAGAGGATAATAGGCTCCAATTTTTCAATGCGTTGCACAAGGGTAACAGCTTACAATTTCGTAATCATCCCATTATATCTTATGCTATTGCGCCTACTGCTAGATACGGAGATAGAACTGCCTCCCGCTGATGCGTTCATAATGATCTGCAATTTCTCATCTTTGGCGTCGATATTCATATTAATTGTTGCCCTACGTTTCTTATCATTATATTTTACCTTATAGTCTCTTGTATCCGCATTAAATGCAATACCAGCTGCCTGTCCATATCCCGCAGATTGTGACACTCCAAAATAGGGTAGGGAGCCTTCGGCTTTCCCATCCTCGACCTTCAAGTGATAATTGCCGCTTTGGATGTTAATGCTTCGGCCTTTGGCAGTTGTGACCCAATCTGCCTTAAAGATATACGACCCTGAATCTACTAATGATTTAAATTCATTATAAGCCGCTAATGCCTTTTCAGCCTTTTCTTTTTTGCGTTCTGCTTTAGACTGGGCATTACCTATAGTAACGAATCCCATTAAAAGGTATACCAAGAGCGTCTTTTTAAAGAGCATAAATTTCATTCTATGTTAAATCTTGCATTTATTTAGAGCATATTAAGGTAATAAAATAAGTACAACTTTTAACAGCAACACTTTATATTGCCCTTGGCACTTTGACCTAGGCAGTGCGAAAAAGCAAAGGAGCCTAACAACCTTGTAGTCCGAAGGAAATAACCAATTCCTGATCTACTTTTTCACCTTGGGCGTTTTCTGCAGCTTCCCATGTTCCTGGTGCGTTTTTAATCAGTTCGATCATTTTTTTATCAACATTAGGATAGTTTGACGTCCTATCTAATTTTACATTTTCAATGGTTCCATTTTTGGTTACTGTAAAAAAGAGTTTTGCTGGTTGCAGTTCATCAACTAATACATCTTTCCTCGCTTCTTTGCTTTTTTCCTTAAGGTATTCAATCAGTACATCTTTACCACTTGCATATACCGCTTGCTTTTCAGGGACAATCGTTCGGTGTGGGGTAGAATAACTATCTTCTAAATCACCGGTTTCCTTATTCTTTTCTTGGTATTCTGCCCTAACTATAAAATTAGTGGAATAATTGGCCGTTTGGAGAAATTTCAATTGTGCGGCAGTAAGGGTTTTACTGTATCCTGTTTCCATCAGTTTTGATTGCTTATCATTGATGATGTAAATGACGCTTAGCGATTTGTAGGTAACGATACGCTTTGCATGTTCCTCGCTAATGAAATCCTCAAAGGTTCGTGCCTTGGCAAGGTCACTTTTTTTGATAGGACCAAATCTTGGCCCAACATCATAAATAAAATCGGGAAAGGTCCTTTTTTTTATTTTCCTTTCCTCAGGAAGGACACTGGCAACAACTTCAATTTCTGAAACCGCCGGCTGAACTATTACTCCTTCTTCCCAATTTAAAATACCAAATGCCGTTAGACTTAAGATGGCAACTACTGCGCAAAAAATTAGTATACTCTTTTTCATGACTGTTGATTTTATGATTAATATGAATCCAATATATAGCGGATTCCCACTTCAATACCCATTTGAAATGTAAAATGATGTAAATTCTTTGTAAATCATTTTCATTTGCACCAATTTCAAATAGATTTGTAACATGCACTTAGGTCCCATAAAATTAGTTTTCTTCGTTTTAGCAGGCATTTTACTGTCTTTCAGTAGTACGAATGCACAAGAAACTGAATACGACCGTCATATTAAGGTCTCGTTACGAATGATCGGGCACCAGATACTACTCGGTTCAAATGACAGTACTTCGAGGGTATTGCCGATTAATAAGGAAAAAGACCGATATAGGATACAATTCGAATCTGAATTTGAATTTAAACCGGCCCAATTGGTAACTATTATAGATCGTGTTGCTAAGGAAACCGGATTGGCAAGGAGTTTTATTGTTGAAGTGGAAGATTGCGAAAGTGGGGAGCTGGTCTATAGTTTTAAAATGGATGATTCGGCTAAATCGGATATCATTCCATGCCAAGGGAGGGTACAACCAAAATCCTGTTATAAGATTTGGTTTACCTTACTCGAGACAAGTTCCTCGAATGAAGCTATGCTTACTACTTTTTCAGAACCAATTACGGGGTTAACGGATAGACCGATTAAGTTAAGTTATATTATAGCACTTGCGATGTTCTCCATTCTTGCGTTGATACTTTTTATCATTTGGAAACGTAAGAGGAAATTTGCGATAGACCCAAATTTAATCCCTTTGGGCACCTATCAATTTGATAAACGCAATACTGAACTCATCATTGAACATCAGAGAATTGATTTGACCGGGAAAGAGGCTGATCTTCTACTTTTGCTC
>JABDKZ010000221.1 GCA_013001935.1 Maribacter sp. | reverse complement strand
GATGCCAGATATTTTTGACAAATTCTTTGCAGATTTTGGGAAAAAGACATCTGATTACTATCAATTAGACAAGTTAAGTCCGGCTTACAAAATTTTCTTCACCGATGAGGTGATCACCATTGGGGATACATTGGATAAGATCTGTGAAGAGTTTGAACGTATTGAAGTTGGCAGTTCCGCCCATTTACGTAAATTCATTGCTAAGGCGCAACGAAATTATGATATTGCGATTAATGAGATAGTATACCGTCCTGGCATTTCCCCCATAGAACTGGTTACCAAGGATACTGCATTACGGGTAGATCAATTTTTTAAATCGATCAGTGGGGAAGTACGCAAACAATTCAAAAATCCTAAATTAGTTTCTACCCTGGAATTTCCCGTATTATTTTTAGGGGCTAAACCCAGCAAAACACCTGCTTTTTATAGTTTCATGAATTTTGCCGATTTTGGATTAGGAACCTGGCACCCGCGAGGTGGTATGTACAAGATCATTGAAGGAATGAAAAGTCTGGCATTGGAACTGGGCGTTACCATGCATACCAATAGTTCCGTGGAGAAAATTGTTGTTAAAGAAGGAAAGGCCATAGGATTGGTAGTGAATGGAAACCAGATCGAAGCAGATTTTGTGCTGTCAGGAGCAGACTATCATCACTCAGAATCCTTACTGGATGCCGATTATCGTCAGTATTCTGAATCCTATTGGGACAAAAAGACATTTGCCCCGTCTTCCCTGCTATTCTATGTGGGATTTGATAAGAAACTAGCTGGTGTTCAGCATCATAATCTATTCTTTGATACCGATTTTGAGCAGCATGCCGTTGAGATCTATGATGATCCCAAATGGCCAGACAGGCCCTTGTTTTACGCTAATTTTCCATCAGTAACCGATGCCAGTATGGCGCCTAAAGGATATGAGACCGGATTCTTTTTGATCCCAATTGCCCCGGGGTTGGAGGATACCCCTGAACTACGTGAGCAATATTTTGATATTATCATGAAACGGTTTCAAAAACGGACAAATCAAAACATTGAGAATAATATTATATTTAAAGAGTCTTTTTGCGTAAACGATTTTAAAGAGCAATATAACTCGTACAAAGGAAACGCCTATGGAATGGCGAATACCTTACGGCAAACGGCTTTTTTAAGACCTGGTCTAAGAAGTAAAAAAGTAAAAAAATTATATTTTACAGGTCAACTTACAGTGCCGGGGCCAGGGGTACCACCATCCCTTATTTCCGGGAAGTTGGTGTCTGAACTAATAGCAAAAAATAAGTAATACGTATCCAATGAAATCTATTTTCGATGACGTTTCATATGAGTGCAGTAAGATAGTTACAGAATCTTACAGTACCTCATTTGCCTTGGCTACCAAAATGCTTTCTCCTCAAATCCGAAAAGACATTTATAATATTTATGGGTTTGTGAGGTTTGCAGACGAAATTGTGGACACATTTCATCTTTATGATAAAGAAAAATTATTTAACGATTTTGAGAAGGCCTTAGAAGAAAGTATTGAAGATAAAATTAGCCTTAATCCTATTTTAAATTCTTTTCAGCATACGTATCACAAATATAAAATTCCATATCATTTGGTCGCAGCCTTTATGAAAAGTATGCGAATGGACCTGAACAAAAAAGTATATACAACACAGGAAGAGTTTAAGGAATATATTTATGGTTCCGCGGATGTTGTTGGCTTAATGTGTCTTCGTGTTTTTGTAAATGGTGACGATGACAACTATGAAACACTTAAAGAATCTGCGATGTCTTTAGGCTCGGCGTTTCAGAAGGTAAATTTTTTGAGAGACTTAAAGGCAGATTACGAACACTTGGAAAGATCCTATTTCCCCAACACCAATTTGCTTCAATTAGATGAAGCTTCCAAAATGAGAATTGTTGAAGAAATTAAAGCAGATTTTAAAAAAGGATATGAAGGAATCGTACTTTTACCAACAGAAGCTAAATTTGGAGTTTACACGGCCTATAAATACTATTATCAATTGCTGCGAAAACTACAAAGCACCCCTTCTTTAGAAATTAAGAATACACGCATACGAGTTCCCAATTATCAAAAGTTTGGGCTACTTGCTGCCTCATATGTTAATTATAAATTGAATCTGGTGTAAAATGAATATCATACTTTGGATCTTAATTTTCTTAACTACGTTTGGCATTATGGAATTTATGGCTTGGTTTACCCATAAGTACATCATGCACGGTTTTTTATGGAGTCTGCATAAGGATCATCACAAAAAAGACCACGATTCCTGGTTTGAAAGGAACGATGCTTTCTTTATTTTTTATGCAGTTGTTAGCATGGGCTTTTTTCTATTAGCAAGTATCACCTGGTTCTGGTACGGATATCCCATAGGATTTGGCATAATGGCCTACGGAGCTACCTATTTCTTGGTTCATGATATTTTTATCCACCAGCGTTTTAAGATTTTTAGGAACGCCAACAACTGGTATGCCAAGGGCGTTCGAAGAGCACACAAAATACATCATAAGCATCTTGGAAAAGAAGATGGTGAATGTTTCGGAATGCTATTTGTCCCATTTAAATACTTCAAGAAGTAGCTACTATGCCAAAAGCCGTCATAATTGGCTCCGGTATTGCAGGCATAGCTTCAGCTTTACGCTTACATAAAAAAGGGTATGCGGTTACAGTTTTAGAGAAAAACGCATATCCAGGAGGTAAACTACATTCGCTTTCTTTGGATGGCTATCGGTTCGATCTTGGTCCTTCTTTGTTCACTATGCCCCAATTTGTTGATGAATTGTATGAACTCTACAATATACATCCTGAGTCGCTCTTCTCCTATCACAAAAAAACAACCGTATGTAACTATTTTTGGTCAGACAAACAGCAATTTTCGGTGAATGCGGACAAGGAGCTATTTATAAGCCAAGCAGCAGTAACTTTTAATGAAGATGCCAAAAATATCACCTCATATCTTACAAAAAACAGTAAGAAATACGAACTAACCGCTTCTTTGTTTCTGGAAAAATCATTGCATAAAGTAAGCACTTATTTATCTGCTGATACAATTAAGGCCATTATTAAATTAGGAAGCTTGGATCTTTTCAATTCTTTGAATGAAGTGAATACAAAAGCTTTTAAAAACCCGAAATTAGTTCAGCTCTTTAACAGATATGCTACCTATAATGGCTCTAATCCCTACAAGACACCCGGCATAATGTCTCTAATTCCACATTTGGAAATGAACTATGGTACTTTTATCCCGAAGGGTGGTATGCACCAGATAAGCCAAAGCCTATACAAACTGGCCGTTTCCCAAGGCATAATTTTCAAGTTTGAAGAAAAGGTCAAAGAGATAATGTTGCGTAAAAACAGTGCAACCGGAGTTATAACCGATAAAGACAGGTATGATGCCGCTATTGTAGTTTCTAATATGGATATTTACCCCACGTATAAAAAACTACTTCCTACCAGAAAACATCCTGATAAAATTCTCAATCAGGAACGTTCTAGTTCGGCACTTATTTTCTATTGGGGTATTAGCAAAACCTTCCCGGAATTGGACCTTCACAACATTTTCTTTAGTGAGAATTATAAAGAAGAATTCAATGCTATTTTTGAAGAAAAGAAAATTTGTAATGACCCAACCATCTATATCAATATTACCAGCAAAGATGTACCCGAAGATGCACCAAAGGGCCATGAAAATTGGTTTGTAATGATCAATGCTCCCGGAAATTATGGGCAGGACTGGGATAATTTTAAACAACTGGCCAGAAAGACTATTGTTGAAAAACTGAGTCGTATTTTAGAGATCGATATTGAGTCGGTGATTACCACAGAGCATATACTAGACCCGGTTGGAATAGAAGAAAATACCAGTTCCTTTAGGGGTGCCCTATATGGAGCTGCAAGCAATTCTCAGTTTGCAGCCTTTCTAAGGCATCCAAACTTCACAAAAAAAATTAAGAATCTCTTTTTCTGTGGAGGTTCTGTACATCCGGGTGGGGGTATTCCGTTGTGTTTACTC
>JABDKZ010000286.1 GCA_013001935.1 Maribacter sp. | reverse complement strand
GTCATGTTTCAAATTTAAAACATTCAAGTAAGTAGGATGTCATTATTGGGTTTTGTTTTTAGTAATTTAGCGCAAACCAATTATAGTAATGATTACAGAAGTACAATTCCAGCAAGAGCTAGATTTGATTATTGCCAATGCAATACGAGAGGATGTTGGTGATGGTGATCATAGCTCACTAGCCTGTATACCTGAATCTGCTAAAGGGAAAGCTAAACTACTGGTAAAAGACGAGGGTATTATTGCAGGCATTGATTTTGCCAAACAGGTATTCGCTTATGTCGATAATGAAATAAAGATACAATCTTTGATCAAGGATGGTTCACCGGTAAAATATGGCGATATTGCTTTTTATATTGAAGGAAGTTCCCAGAGTATTCTAAAAGCCGAACGATTGGTTTTAAATGCCATGCAGCGTATGAGCGCTATAGCCACCAAGACCCATTCATTTGTGGAATTGTTAGCAGGTACAAATACCAAGATCCTTGACACCCGAAAAACCACTCCAGGAATTAGGGCTTTGGAAAAATGGGCAGTAAAGATTGGTGGGGGCGAAAATCACAGATTCGCTTTGTATGATATGATAATGCTCAAGGATAACCATATTGATTTCGCTGGCGGACTTACTAATGCCATTTTAAAGACCAAGAAGTATCTGAAAGAGACCCAGAGGGATTTAAAAATTATCGTAGAGGCGAGAAATATAGGAGAGATAGAAGAGATTCTGCAGACCGATGGGGTATATCGGATACTTATTGATAATTTCAATTATGAGGATACGCGTAAAGCTGTTGCTTTGATTGGTGATAAATGTTTAACCGAATCCTCAGGAGGTATAAATGAGAGGACCATTCGAGAGTACGCAGATTGTGGAGTTGATTTTATCTCTTCAGGTGCGCTAACACATTCGGTTTATAATATGGATCTCAGTCTAAAAGCAGTTTAAATGTCATTAGAAATAGAGGCTAAACTCAATAAGATCCCCATTATAAATTGGTTGGTTGCCCTTCTTAAAAAGGTTAAGTTACCTGCATTTGAAGGCCTTTCATTGTATGACCTAATTGAAATGTACCTACTTGGTATTGTACAGGGCGCATTATCAGCGAGGGCTAGTTCTATTGCCTTTAGTCTCTTTATGGCCCTATTTCCTTTGTTGATATTTCTAGTTACTCTGGTGCCTTTTATTATCCCTTATGCGAGCGTGGGCAATGAGAATTTCGATGCCCAGTTTCTATTGTTCTTAGAATCATTTCTGCCTACGGCAACTAGTGAATACTTCGGGGATATATATCAACAGATCAAGAACCAACAAAGTGGTGGCTTGTTGTCTTCTGCATTTTTCATATCAATTTTTTTAATGGCCAATGGGGTAAATGCCATTTTTGGTGGTTTTGAAAATTCGTATCATATTGATCTTACGCGCAATTTTCTAAGACAGTACGCATATGCTTTAATGGTTGGTTTGATATTGTCGATATTGCTTATAATCGGGGCAGCCGCTTATGTGTATTTTGAGTTTTATATAGTTGAATATTTAAGCGAATGGGCAGCAAAGACTCGAGGTTATGATCTTACTGAAAAGGATATTGTTGGAGCGCAGATCGGTAAAATCCTTTTTTTTATTATTCTTTCCTACCTAACCACGGCTATTTTATATTATTTTGGGACAGCTGAAGGCAAGCAGGCGAAATTCTTTTCGATTGGCGCATTAATGACTACGATCTTATTTTTATTGACTTCCTATCTCTTTGGCGTATATGTTGAGAAGTTTGCGCGATATAACGAATTATACGGAGCATTAGGAGGTTTATTGATTTTAATGGTGTTTATTTGGTTAAATTCCAATATATTGTTATTAGGGTTCGAATTGAACGCCTCACTAAATGCATTACGTAAAAATATCGAGAAGGATGATGAAATGGAGTAGATTTTTTGTTTTGGGGATACTGGTAATGTTTTCATATACAGTACAATCTCAAAGTGTATTCGGCAAATGGAAAACAATTGATGATCGCACAGGGAAGCCAAAAGCGATTATAGACATCTATAAAAAAAATGGCTTAATGTATGGCCATGTAGTTCAGATATTGGAAAAGGGAAGGGAAAAAGCCACATGCATTAAATGTGATGACGAACGTAAAGACAAGCCTATCGTGGGCATGACTATTATTGCCGCAGCTGAAGAGCACGATGATGGCAAATGGAAAGGCAAGACTCTTTTTGATCCTGAACAAGCAATGACTTTTCGCTGTAAAATTTGGTTGAATCCCAAAAATTCAAATGAACTAAAAGTTCGCGGTTACTTGGCATTCATTTATAGAACGCAAACCTGGTTGCGTGTTGAAGGTTAGAAGGCAATGATTATATGCAGCACTTCATTAATGTAATATTACCAATACCTCTCGAAAAACTATTTACTTACCGTATTTCCAAGACTGAATTTGAATATTTAGAGATAGGAATGCGTGTTGCTGTACCTTTTGGCAAATCAAAAATTTATACTGCATTAGTCTACGAAATTCATTCGACCCCTCCTGAACTTTATGAAGCTAAGGAAATCCATAAAATACTCGACGAGCACCCCATTGTTAATAAGTTGCAGCTCCAGCACTGGCGGTGGATAGCAGATTATTATATGTGTACCGTAGGTGAAGTGTTCAGAAGTGCTTTGCCAAGTGCTTTCCTGTTAGAAAGTGAGACTTTGATATTAAGGAATGAGCGGGGCACGGTGGTCGAAGAAGACCTCAAGGATGATGAATTTTTGGTTTTTGAAGCGCTTCAGCATCAGTCTACGCTCAAAGTACATGAAGTAAGCGCCATCGTTGATAAAAAAAATGTACTTCCTATATTAAATCGATTGTTGGCGAAAAATGTCATTCTCCTAAAAGATGAAATTTACGAACAGTACAAGCCCAAATTAGTACGGTATGTAAAACTTGGGGCTAGTTACCAAAATGAAGATAAACTGGAAGAATTGCTTGAATCGCTGAAGAGAGCCCCTAAGCAGAGCCAAGTTGTACTCACATTATTTCAGTTGCAAGCCACGGACAAAAAACCAATAAAAGTTAAAGATTTGGAAAACGCCAGTGGTACTTCAAAAGCAGTGATCAAGGCATTGATTTCTAAAGGAATTTTAGAGGAATTTCATATTCAAACCGATCGGGTGAATTATGAGGGTGCTTCTGAGTATTTTGATTTAAAAAAGCTAAATGAAAATCAGCAAAAAGCTTTAGATAATATACTGCAAAACTTTGAAAATAAAAAAGTTACACTATTACATGGCGTTACCTCTTCTGGTAAAACCGAGGTGTATGTAAAATTGATTGAGGCATGTTTAGGCCAAGGTAGACAAGCCTTGTATTTACTTCCGGAAATAGCCTTGACAACCCAGTTGATTACACGATTGCAAGACTATTTCGGTGAAAAGGTGTCTGTATACCATTCTAAATACAGTGTGCATGAGCGAGTTGAGGTATGGAACAATGTTTTGGCTTCTAAGGCTAAAGCGCAAATTGTACTCGGGGCGCGTTCAGCAATGTTTTTACCTTATGCGGATTTAGGTTTGATTATAGTTGATGAGGAGCATGAAGGTTCCTTTAAACAATTTGACCCTGCGCCAAGGTATCACGCCAGGGATGCGGCTATTGTTCTCTCTAATTTGCATAAGGCTAATATGTTATTGGGATCTGCTACACCAAGTATTGAAAGTTACCATAATTCAAAAATCGGTAAATATGGCTATGCAAGTATTGAAAGACGTTTTGGAGATGTTTTAATGCCTGATATTGAATTGGTTGATATCAAGGAGCAGACTCGGAAAAGGCGCATGAATGGGCATTTCTCGGAGCGGTTGTTGAATGAAATTACAGAAACCTTGGAAAATGGGGAGCAGGTAATTCTATTTCAAAACCGTAGGGGGTTTGCCCCAATTGTAGAATGTACAACGTGTGGTCATTCGCCCCAATGCCCGAATTGCGATGTTAGTTTAACCTACCACCAGTTTAAAAAACAACTGCGTTGTCATTATTGCGGGCATCATAAAGCGCTGATGGAAAGTTGTGAGGCCTGTGGAAGTCAAACCCTGGACACTAAGGGTTTTGGCACGGAACAAGTGGAGCAAGAACTAAAAACCCTCTTTCCCAATGCTAATGTAGGTCGTATGGATTTGGATACCACTCGTGGGAAATATGGCTATGAGAAAATCATAACCGCTTTTGAACAACATGAGTTGGATATTCTGGTTGGTACACAAATGTTGACCAAAGGATTGGATTTTAGAAATGTGAATCTGGTGGGAATAATGAATGCAGATTCTTTGCTGAATTTCCCGGACTACAGAGCCCATGAGCGGAGTTTTCAATTAATGACGCAGGTGGCTGGTAGGGCAGGGCGTACTCAAAAAAGAGGAAAAGTCATAATTCAAAGCTATAATCCATATCATCAGATATTAAAACAAGTATCAACCCATGATTATAAAGGCATGTTCAAAGAACAGTTGTATGAAAGGGAACAATTTTTATATCCACCGGTTAATCGAATTATTAAGATAATCTTTAAGCATAAAAACTACCATACCTTGAATGAAGCAGCCGATTGGTTTACAAAAGCATTAAGAAATGTCTTCAGTAGCGGGATATTAGGGCCGGAATATCCTCCTGTGGCAAGAATTCGAAATCAGTACTTGAAGAATGTGATCATTAAAATACCCATAGGCCAGTCTTTGGGTAAAACAAAAAATAGCATTAAAAGAATCGAAAGTTCTTTTAATGCTATTTCGCAGTTCAGAAGTGTTAGGGTCATCTACAATGTAGACCACATTTAGAAATCACCCCATAAAATAAAAATCAAACATTACTCAGCGCTTCGGCTAGTTCTGTCTTTTTATTTCTACTTAATGGTATAGACCTACCACTTACTTCAACATTTTTACTATTGAATTTTTCAACTTTTTCAAGGTTCACAATGTAGGATTTGTGAATTCTAAGAAATTTCTCTTCCGGCAATTGCTTTTCGAAAGATTTCATTGTTGATAAAATTACAATATTGGCTTCATCGGTAACCAATTTTATATAGTCACCAAGAGCCTCTATCCATTTAATATCATTTAGGATTACTTTTCTTTTCTTAAGGTTACTTTTTACGAAGATATGTTCTTCATCCTCGTTTACCCTATGTATTTGCTCATATTTGGCTACGGCGCGCTTTACTGAGGCATCAAAACGTGCCATGGTAATGGGTTTATGTAGGTAATCTGTTACGTCGTAGTCAAATGCTTTTAGGGCGTAATCTGGTTTACCGGTGATTAAAATCACCTGTGGGCTGTTTTCTAGGGATTCGAGTAGGTCAAATCCGCTGATGATAGGCATTTCAACATCCAGAAAGATCAAATCGATCTCATGGTTCTTAATACCGTTCTTTGCTTCGATTGCGTTGCTGTATTCGGCTACCATCGCCAAGTTTGGATGGTTGTTCACCAATTTTGCAACCGCCATACGTTGCATCGATGAGTCGTCTACAATAATACTTCTTAATTTCATAAATGGGTTGATTTGTGGGGTTAAATCATCGACAAATTACCGAAAAAACACGCTGAACTGCAATTAAAGTTGTAAACAATGTATTGAATCCTGTGTAATTTGTAATGATATTGGGTTAAGATTTGGTTAAGTTCATTTTTTATGATTATTCTATCTATAACGAAGAATTTTTCGTTTTCTTGTGATTACTGCTAAATATTCTTATTTTTGCGCTCCTAAAAACAAAATATTTTATGAACAATTACGAAACTGTTTTCATTTTAAATCCCGTTCTATCAGATGTTCAGATAGAGGAAACAGTTAAGAAATTTGAAGATTTCTTAATTAAGAATGGCGCTAAAATGGTGTCAAAAGAAAATTGGGGGCTTAAGAAATTGGCCTACGCAATTCAGAACAAGAAAAGTGGTTTTTACCATTTATTTGAATTTACTGCTCCAGGAGAAGTAGTTAACCCTTATGAGCAAGAATTCAGAAGAGATGAGCGTGTAATGCGCTTTTTAACTGTAAAGTTAGACAAACATGCCGTTGAATGGGCTGAGAAAAGAAGAACTAGGTTAAAAACTAAAGCGTAAGAACTATGGCATCTATAGAACAACAGGCGAAAGGTAAAAAAGACGGGGAAATCAGGTATCTGACCCCACTGAATATTGAAACCAATACAAAAAAGAAGTATTGCCGATTCAAGAAATCAGGTATTAAGTATATCGACTATAAAGATGCTGATTTCTTAATGAAATTGGTAAATGAGCAAGGAAAACTTCTCCCAAGAAGATTAACAGGTACGTCTTTGAAATATCAGAGAAAAGTAGCCCAAGCAGTTAAAAGGGCGCGTCATTTGGCGCTTATGCCGTATGTTGGTGATTTATTAAAATAAAAGAAACGAACCATGGAACTTATATTAAAGGAAGACGTACAAAACTTAGGTTTTAAAGACGATTTGGTAAGTGTTAAGAACGGTTACGGCAGAAATTTTCTAATACCTCAAGGTTTGGCAACATTGGCTACACCTTCGGCTAAAAAGGTATTGGCAGAAAACTTAAGACAAAGGGCACATAAAGAAAAGAAAGTTATTGATGCAGCAAATAAGATTGCTGAGGCTTTAAAAGCCCTTGAGCTCAAAATTAAGGCTAAAGCCGGTGCTGGTGATAAACTTTTTGGTTCAGTAACCTCTATAGATTTGGCTGCTGCCATTGAAAAAGAAGGTCATGAAATTGATAAGAAATTCATTAGTATCCTTGGAGGTGCGGTTAAAAGAACAGGACCTGCAAGTGCGCAGATCAGACTTCATAGAGATGTCCTTGTTGACTTCCCATTTGAAGTTGTTGCTGAAGCAAAATAATTATTATAGTTTTTAATATGAAAGCCTTTCAGCCTTAACTGAAAGGCTTTTTTGATTGCAAATGAAATATACCAGACTAACAAAACAACAATTGGAGGAATTGCATCAGGAATTCATTAATTTTTTGGTGACTCAATCAATTTCAGGCGATGAATGGACACAACTAAAAGCTGAAAAGCCTCATGTGGCAGAAGATGAATTGGATGTTTTTAGCGATTTGATATGGGAGGGAGTGCTTAGTAGGGTGGATTATCTTGAGAATGTTTCGGCCCGGCAAATGCATTTGTTCGAATTAACGGATAAAGAGATGAAGCTGATATCGGTAAAAATCATGAATCCGGATATTGATTTAACCACTGAATTGGGCTTCAACTGGTTTAAAAAGAATTGGCAATCCGATTTTGTAGAATATCTAACGGCTTCCAAAGCGTATACAGCAGATAAGAATTTAGATAAGTTCAATTTAATTCAACAAGGAGCCGTTATTACAAAAGGGGATTTATACAAGTGGTTTGATAGTATGATCGATTAACTATATCATAACTTATCGCATAGGAAACC
>JABDKZ010000283.1 GCA_013001935.1 Maribacter sp. | reverse complement strand
AAGCAAAGGTCAATGTTTGTTTACGTTCCAAGCTATTCAAGCCTGTACGCAATTCTTTCATCAATAAAGTAAAGTTTTGTTTGTCTTCAGGTCTGGCTCCTGTATTGGCTGCAGGAATTGCGGGATACTCCCAATCAATATCCAACCCATCGAGGTCATATTTTTTATTGAACTCAATTACGCTCGATACAAACTTCATCCTATTCTCTGCGGTATGTGCCATATCGGAGAAGCCATCTGCCCCCCATCCGCCACAAGCGATCATTACCTTTAATTTTTGGTGATGGGTGCGTTGGGCAACCAATTGCATTAACTTCTCCCCGTTTTCATCATGTGTGAATTTCATCTCACCATCAATGACATTCGTAAATGAGAAAATAATATGTGTTAATTGATCTAATGGAAGTTTTTCTGGCGCATACTCTTTTTCAGGGACATAGTACGCCATGACGACTGTTGGGTTATCCACCACAGTTTTATTATTTTCAATTGAAAGATTGAAAGAAACGAAAATGATTCCTAGAAAAAGGAATCCCAGGATTTTGATGATTTTCATGAGCGTGCATTTTAAAAATAAAACTTACTCATTTTATGAAGAACTTCAATATGTATTAGACCGAGAGCAGTTGTCATAGTACAAACAACAGACTTTAACCCATTTATTTTATTATAAAGACGTATAATGTGATTCTTGACTAATTATTCAATTCAACGGCATTACCATGCCCACGGTACAGTACCAATTCATCTTCGAGGGCAACTTCGATAATGGTAACATAGGGGTCTACATTATCGCTTTGGGGAATTGATATTCTCAGGATACCGGGTATATTGTTCCAGGCGGCACCTCCGTTACGTTCTGAACTTAATTCTTCATTCGCCCCTAATACCTTTATGCTTTTAACCTTGTTTTGAATTCCTTTTAATTGAATGTAATTCTTAGGGGCATCAAAGAGGCACAAATAGATCTTTTTACGGTCTTTGGATACTAAGGTAGGTCCGTAGAAATGCCCATAGGGTAATCCTGCTGTGGTACCATAAACCGCTGGTTTATGTTTCTTTATCCACTCCCCTAAGCTTTCTAAACGTTCTCTTTGTTCGTTGGCTATGGTGCCATCTGGTTTGGGGCCAATATTCAATAACAGATTGCCGCCATTGGAAATCACTTCAACAAAAGTCCGAATAATCTGTGCTATTGGTTTGTAATTGGTATCCGATGGGAAATAACCCCAATTGTCGTTCATTGTCATACAGAATTCCCATGGCCCTTCCGGGCGTACAACGGGTATACCCTGTTCCGGCGTCTTATAATCACCATATTCATTCAATCTGGAATTTACAATCACATTCGGATTCCATTCTAGGAGGGAATCTTTCAAGGCCTTAGACCGCCATTGTTCAGCAGACTTCTCCCAATCCCCATCAAACCAATACAGATCGGGATTGTATTGCGAACTCAACTCCCGTAATTGTCCTTGGTAAAACCGAACAAAACGCTCCCAAGAATCCATTTTCTTTTGTCCTTTTTGTGGATAATTTTTTTTAGTATTCGGTCTAGGGAATACCACATCATAATCAGGATGGGACCAATCACATAATGAATAGTACAAGCCAACTTTTAGTCCATGATCCCTCAAAGCAGCTACATAGGGAGCAACCAAATCACGCTTTGCTGGGGTTTTATCAACTACGTTCAAATGGCTCAGTTTTGTATCCCATAAGGCAACACCATCATGGTGTTTTGTTGTCATCACTACATACTGCGCACCGATCTTTTTAAATAGGGAGGCCCATTCATTTGGTTTGTAGTTGGCAGCAGTGAATTTATCACCTTGCCTCATATAATCCTCATAGTTGATTCGTTTGTGGTAGAGCGACCACGATTCGGTAATACCATTTACGCCATAATACCCCCAATGAATAAAAACGCCAAGCTTGGCCTCTTTGAACCATGCTAATCGTTGGTCTTGATTGTCTTTTGGACTTTGCGCTATGGCAAATCCACAAAAAATAAACATCATTATAAAGGTTTTCCAATTTTGCATCTTAGCTTTTTTTATTGCTCAATGAGTAGGGTACAGCGTCTTCCCCGCCAGCCCATTCCTTATTTGGCTTGCTTTGCATCATAAATTTCAATTTTCCACCTTTTTGAACGTCCTCAAATTTTAAATAGGACCTATCATATTCAGCATCATTCAAAAATGCTGCATTGATATACACGTTTTCCTTGCTGTTTTCTGGAGCAGAAATCTCAAAACGATTGCCATTTTCTAAATAAATGCTGGCCTTTTTAAATAATGGACTCCCAATAACATATTCATCAACCCCGGGAGTAACCGGATAAAACCCTAGGGAACTAAATACATACCAGGCAGAAGTTTGCCCATTATCTTCATCACCGCAATAGCCATCAGGTATGGCCGCATATAACTTCGTCAACACAGTCCTGATTTTTTCCTGTGTCTTATAGGAGGCATTGGCATAATTATATAAATAAATCATATGTTGTATGGGTTGATTACCATGGGCATAGTTGCCCATATTCATGATTTGCATCTCACGGATCTCATGTATGGTAAAACCATAATAAGATGCGTCAAAATCCGGGGGCATTTCAAAAACCGCATCCAATTGGTTTTCAAAATCCTTTTTACCGCCCATTAATTCTATCAATCCGTTTATGTCATGAAAAACTGACCAGGTATAGTGAATGCTATTACCTTCGGTAAAGGCATCGCCCCATTTCAAAGGATTAAACGGACTCTGAAAACTACCATCCTCATTTTTACCACGCATCCATTTTGTTGAAGGGTCAAATAAGTTTTTATAATTCATGGAGCGTTTGTAATAGGTATTCGCCAATTCGGTTTTTCCCAGTTTGGTCGCCATTTGCCCTATAGTAAAATCGGCATATGCATATTCCAAGGTTCTGGCAGCATTTTCGTTGATACCAACATCATAGGGTACATATCCCAATTTATTGTAATAATCAACGCCCTCCCTGCCTACAGATCTAATTACATTACCATTAGATAAGGGTCTATTCTTCGATGTTGTGGCGTTTTTGACCATGGCCTCGAGCAATACCTCTGTATCGCCCAGTTCAATTCCCTTTAAAAAGGCATCGGCTATAATTGGGGAAGAGTTTGAACCGATCATACAATCCCGATGACCAGGACTGGCCCATTCGGGCAGCCAACCCGATTCTTTATAGGTATTGGCCAAGCCTTCCATAATATGGCCGTTCTGTTCCGGGTACATTAAATTAAAAAATGGAAAAACAGCCCTAAAAGTGTCCCAAAACCCATTATCGGTATACATATACCCGGGCAGGACCTTGCCGTTATATGGACTGTAATGTACAATTTCATTAGCCTGGTCTAACTCGTACATTTTTCTTGGAAATAACAATACACGATAGAGACAGGAATAGAAGGTTCTAATATTATCTATGTTATCATCCTCTATCTGAATCTTGCCCAATTCTTTTTCCCAAGAATTTTGTGCTTTTTCCCTTGTGGTTTCAAAAGAATCGTTCCCGATTTCCCGGTCAAGATTCAATTGTGCCTGCTCTGGACTTATAAAGGAAGAAGCTACCTTTACGTGTACTGCTTGCC
>JABDKZ010000279.1 GCA_013001935.1 Maribacter sp. | reverse complement strand
AATCATCTTTCCAATATTACCTATGATTATGACATGCGTATTGAACTGCAGGATATCAATATCTCTCCCGAACAAGTGAATGAAAGACAAATCATCAAAGAAAAGCAAATAAAAGATGGTTTTGATTATGTTCTTGATAATAACGGGAACGTGGTAAAAGATAGTTTAGGGAATGATGTGAAAATAGACAAGTTCAAAACGGTCAAATGCAATTTTTACCAATTCACCCAGTTCAAAACCGCACAGGTCAGAGGGTTGGTAAGTTTTTCAGATTTGCAGACAAAACAAGTGTTGAACTCCTATCCCCTATCAAGTGAGTTCGTATTTGAGCATATTTATGCCAATTATGATGGTGATAAAAGGGCGTTGGAAAATGACTTGGTTTCAATGCTTCAATTGGCCGCTGTGCCTTTCCCTACAAATGAACAAATGGTTTATGATGCTGGGGAAGACTTAAAAAACCGTTTAAAAGGTATATTGACCAGACATAGATTCAATTAAAGAAAAGCCCTAACCTAACAGTTAGGGCTTTTTTTATAAGTATTTGGCCAAATCAATATCGTTAATACCCCCATGTGAACTATGGGCAACTACTATACCATTGCGAATAACCAGAAGCTGCGGGGATTGATGCATCACTTGAAATTTATAACCCGTCTCATTCGAGACCTCCCTATTGCCGTGTATATCCAAAAAGTAAAGATCAAAATCATCATTACTAAAGTCGTAGTTGGCATTAAATGTATTCAATACCATGCTACTGATTCCACAAGTCGTTGAATGCTTGAAGATTAGCTGTGTTTTAGTATTTGATTTTTCCGCTATTTCCTCCAACTGGGCCATTGAAACCAATGGTCGCCATGGCAGCTGCTTTTTTTCATTCTTTTCTTCATTCCTGGTTGTACCAAAGAGCGTTTTGAATAATCCCATATCATATATTTTATCGCTATGTCGCCAATCTTCTATTTTCTTAACGCTGACTAAATGTCCTATTTATATTGACCTAAACCGACATTTTGTCTGATTGCTGTGCTTGGTAAGGTTGTTGACATTGAAGAATCAAAAGTAAACTATAATAAGAAAACACACCCAATATGAACTTTAATAATTTTACAATAAAATCACAAGAGGCGGTTCAGCTTGCACAACAGGTTGCGCAGGAATTGGGCCATCAACAAATAGAAAATGAACACATTTTCAAGGCTATTTCAAAAGTAGACGAAAATGTTCTTCCTTTTATTTTAAAGAAATTGAATGTCAATACTACATTGTTAAACCAGATTCTTGAAAAAGAATTGGAGAGCTTCCCAAAAGTCTCAGGAGGCGAGATCATGGTTTCCAGAGAGGCAGGCAAAAGTTTGACTGAAGCTAGTATAATTGCCAAGAAAATGGAAGATGAATATGTTTCCATAGAGCATCTTATTCTGGCCATATTCAAATCTAAAAGTAAAATTGCGCAAATTCTAAAAGACCAAGGAGTAACAGAGAAACATCTAAAGGCCGCAATTGAAGAACTTCGCAAAGGAGGCAAGGTAACTTCACAAAGTGCCGAAGAAACCTATAACGCCCTGGACAAATACGCCATTAATCTTAATAAGATGGCCGATAGTGGTAAATTAGATCCGGTTATAGGTCGAGATGAAGAAATTCGACGCATTTTACAAATCCTATCAAGAAGAACTAAAAACAACCCCATGTTGGTTGGGGAACCTGGTGTAGGTAAAACAGCGATTGCTGAGGGGTTAGCGCATAGAATCATTCAAGGTGATATTCCGGAAAATCTAAAAGATAAAATTATATATTCCTTGGATATGGGAGCCTTGATTGCCGGTGCCAAATATAAAGGTGAATTTGAAGAGCGACTAAAAGCGGTCATTAAAGAAGTGACCTCTTCGGACGGCAATATCGTTCTCTTTATTGATGAAATACATACGTTGGTTGGTGCTGGTGGCGGTCAGGGTGCCATGGATGCCGCAAACATCTTAAAACCCGCCTTAGCGAGAGGGGAATTAAGGGCCATCGGGGCGACTACTTTGGATGAATATCAAAAATATTTTGAAAAGGATAAGGCCCTGGAAAGAAGATTTCAGAAAGTAGTAGTAGATGAACCTGATACAGAAAGTGCAGTTTCAATCTTAAGGGGAATCAAGGAAAAATACGAAGCACACCACAAAGTCCGTATTAAAGACGAGGCCGTAATTGCTGCCGTAGAACTTTCACAACGATATATCACGGATCGTTTTTTACCTGATAAGGCAATTGACCTGATAGATGAAGCAGCATCTAAACTGCGCATGGAAATAAATTCCCAACCTGAAGAGTTAGATGTGCTTGACAGAAAAATTATGCAATTAGAGATTGAAATTGAGGCTATAAAACGAGAAGATGATCAGGAAAAATTAAAATCATTGAATGTTGACCTCGCCAATGTAAAGGAAAAGCGAAATGCGGTTTTTGCGAAATGGGAAAGTGAAAAAACAGTAGTTGATTCCATACAGAAAGTAAAACAGGACATAGAGGATTATAAATTGGAGGCGGAGCGTGCCGAACGCGGTGGAGATTATGGTAAAGTTGCAGAATTGCGTTATGGTAAGATTAAAGAGGCCCAAGAAAAGTTAGAACTTTTGCAAAATGAATTAATGGAACAGCAAAAGGGTGATACCTTAATCAAGGAAGAAGTAACAAATGAGGATATAGCCGAAGTTGTAGCTAAATGGACGGGCATTCCAGTTACCAAAATGTTGCAGAGTGAGCGCGAAAAATTGTTGAGCCTTGAAGAAGTATTGCACAAACGGGTCGTTGGACAAGATGAAGCCATCCAAGCCGTGTCAGATGCCATTCGCAGAAGTAGGGCCGGACTCCAAGATGCCAAAAAACCCATTGGATCATTCCTGTTTTTAGGTACCACAGGTGTCGGTAAGACTGAACTCGCCAAGACCCTAGCTGCCTATTTGTTCGATGATGAAAACGCAATGACAAGAATTGATATGAGCGAATATCAGGAACGACATTCGGTTAGTAGATTAGTTGGTGCCCCTCCTGGATATGTGGGTTATGATGAAGGGGGTCAACTTACTGAGGCAGTCAGAAGAAGACCTTATTCCGTGGTCTTGTTGGATGAAATAGAAAAAGCACACCCTGATACCTTTAACATTCTACTACAGGTTCTTGATGAGGGAAGATTAACAGATAATAAAGGTCGGGTAGCTGATTTCAAGAATACGATTATCATCATGACAAGTAATATGGGTAGTCATATCATCCAAGAGAAGTTTGAGAGCACTAAAGACATCTATAGTGCCTCGGAAGCTGCCCGGGTAGAAGTTCTTGGCTTATTAAGAAAAACAATACGCCCGGAATTCCTCAATAGGATTGATGATATCATCATGTTCACACCATTGAGCAAAGATGATATAACCAAAATTGTGGTGCTTCAATTAGAACAGTTGAAAAAAATGTTAGACAAACAGCATATCACTATTGATGCAACCGATGAAGCCATTGTACATTTGGCAAATAAAGGTTATGATCCACAATATGGTGCCAGACCCATAAAAAGGGTAATTCAAAAAGAGGTATTGAACAATTTATCCAAAGAGCTATTACGAGGAACCATTAAAACGGATAGTATCGTTTTAATAGATTCTTTTAATGATGAACTGGTGTTTAGAAACCAAAGTGAACTAGTGAACTAGTGATGGCAAATCATAAAAAAGGCATTCGAAAACGAATGCCTTTTTTTATCAACAATATATACCATACAGTATATAGTTTCTTTATATTCGTAGAAAATAGCTATCCTATGACCACAAAAGCCGAGCGAACAACTGCTTTTATTATTGAGACCGTTGCCCCTGTTTTTAACAAGCATGGTTATGTAGGTACCAGTATGAGCGACCTTACAGAGGCTACCGGATTAACCAAGGGTGCTCTTTATGGCAATTTTGAAAATAAGGAAGCATTGGCGTTGGCGGCTTATGAATACAGTATTGGCAAATTACTCAATGCGATTGATGAGCGTTTGAACGTCGAGGGAAATTCCCTTGAAAAGCTTTTTTCGTTGACCAGGTTTTATCGCAAATACGATATTTTTACTTTGGAATTGGGAGGTTGTCCTGTTTTGAATGTCGGCGTTGACGCCCAACATAATAATCAACAATTGGCCGCTGCGGCAAGGGAAACCATTAAGTTAATAGAAGGGAAGATTGCATTGGTGCTCGAGAATGGCGTAAACAACAATGAAATACATCTACCTGTACCTCCACTTCAGTTTGCAAAACAATTATTCACCATGCTTCAAGGGGCCATCGCAATGAATACTATTTGCAATGACAGAAAATATCTTATTAATACAGTTGCCTACCTGGAGGTACTGGTTAACAGGGAAATAAAAAAATAAGTCTTTTTGTGTTATTGAGCCCTCACCCTATAAATCCATGTCTTATCAGCGTAACGATTATTGAATTTGCTATCTCTTGCTTTACGTGCCTCGTTCATGGTATCGAATCTTCGTAAATAGACGTAGTTGTATTTATTTTTACTTCTAAAGAAAGACTTTGGTTCCAGACCTTTTTTGGTAAGATTGGCCATAAACGCATCAAAATATTTTTTTGTTCCGAAAACATTGGCAATTAGGTAGTATCCTGGAATAAGGCCATCCTCTCCGACAACTTCTTCATATTTCTCCCCGGCTTGAGGTTTATCCCCTTCATTTTGCTGTTCCATCCTATCCAATCTTGCTTTTTCTTTAGCAGCGTTTACCGCTGCAATTTCAGTTTTATTTATAGAATCTGATTTTAGTTTTGCATCAGCCAAAGCTTCAGCTTCCTTGGCTGTTTTAATAGAGTCGAGTTTAATTTGATTTTTTCGCCTATTTGCCTCGACCAGTGCCTTTTCCTTATCAATAGCGGCAAGAGAATCCAATCGCCTCTGCTTGGTAATTTGTTCCAAGGCCAAAGCTTCCTGTCGTTTGATCTTTTGTATGGAATCTGTTCTTCGCTCTTGGTCTTTTCGTAAACTGGCCGCAATGGCTAACTCTTTATTCACTTGCGCTAATGAATCTTTAGATTTTTTACGTTGTGCTTGAGCCAACTCCTTGGCTTCTTGCGCTATAAGCAGGGCTTCCGCCTTCGATAATTCCTCTTCTTCTGCTGCTTTTTCTACCTCGGCAATTTCCTCAAGTTCTTTTTCTTTCTCATCCTCTTCAGGTTCAGATATTTTCCTGCGCGATATCACATTGCCAAAATCATAGGCCGTAACCAACTCAAAAGTTGGATCTTTACTTTTCAATTCAGATTTCATACCAAATTCAACTACAGCCCCAACAGATAATCGTTGCATAAATCGGCCTCCGCCACCTATCGATATTCCATAAAAACTGTTATAGCCTGTTTGTGCCCAAAACTTATTGGTCGATAGAAAACCACTCATTCCTATTTGCGTATCGAAACCTGGAATTGACTTGAAGTAAACCATAGGTCTAAGTAGCGAGGAACCTTCCGAATTCAGGATATTTACTGGAAAATCATAGGATGCGGTTCCTAAATAAATTTTATCACCCGATCCCGTATTCCGCGCTTTCTCGGTCAAGTTGTAATCAAATAAATTCTCTGATGCAAAACCTATGCTAAAGCGATCATAGGAGAATTGTATTCCAGGTGCCAACTGCAAAATAAAATCATTTGAGGTACCGAGTTGCGGTAGTGTTATTTGTGGATCGTTCTGAAAAGGATTCCCGGTAAATTCCCGTTGATAACCAAACAAATTCAATCCAAAGGTAAAACTGCTCTGATCATTAATAAGATAGCGATAGGCATAATTTAAAACCCCACCTGTATTCAAAAAGACATTCGTATTGTGCTGATAAAACCCCGCACCAATAGA
>JABDKZ010000271.1 GCA_013001935.1 Maribacter sp. | reverse complement strand
TTCAGATACGAATACTTGATGGTTATATTAGCAAACATATAAAAACATCTGATTTGTATGGTCTTGAAAATTTGAAAGTTCAAATATTTAATTGAACTCAAATACTAAATTCTATACAAAATAATTTAGTGCAAATCTCAATGTATTCAGACAGTTAAAATGAATCCCGCCTGCCCGACTTATGAAATAGGGCGGGTCACTGCAGCATGGTAAAAGGTTCACTTCATTGCAGGACCACCCTTTGGGCCCATTTTCATGCTTTGCATAAAAATGAATCTCACCTGCCTGCCAGGAAGGGTAATATTTCATAATGGGAGGCTTTTTTGTTTTTATCGAAATAAACGGCAGTTAGTCTTATAATCTAATAATTAAGCGAGAATATCGAATAATTTATGACGTGGTCAACATAGTTAGTAATTTGTAAAATTATTAACCCTAAAATTAATATTTCATGAAACTATTTAAATTATTTATTGCCTTGGCGGTTGTGGGTTTGATCACAACTTCTTGTAGTGATGAACAAATGGACATTCCAATTGATGAATCAACTTTGAGATCTAATGGTAATGGTGCTCCTAACGGACCACATTACAATCTTAATATTATTGGTGTCTCGAATAACTTAACAGCTGACATGACCGGTAATAACGGACATCGCATATTTGTTAAATTATCGGGAAAGACTAAAATCAAACTTAAAGAAGGAGATGACTTTCAGGTCTTAGATGCTAATGGAACTGACAATGATGGAGCTTCTTTTCAGTTACCAAATCCTGATCCAGATGGAGATGGCGTAACAGATTACTCAATTTGGATGCGTGCTCTTGGTAAGCCAGGAGGTAGCGCCATAATATCCCTTTGCGCCGATGGTGATCTAACAGAGGATTATTATGAAGTTTGTACTGCTGACCCATTAGAGGTAGAAAGTGGTAACGGAAATGGGCCGCCAAAATTTAGAGATGTATCTAAAAAGCTTCTTACAATATTAGTTTTAGAAGATATTACTTTTGAAGATGGTGATGGTGTTGAACAAACTATTTCTGCAGGAAGATATGGCATATTTGATGAAACTTTTGAAGATTATTTCTGGAGTTATGACAATAATGGACTAAAACTTTTACAATTAAGATTTTATCCAATACCTTCTGATGACAATATTTTAGCAGATTAAATTGAATTATTATTTCTAACGATTAGTTAGATGATCAAAGTATAACTAAAGAGGCATTCGTGCCTCTTTTTTTATGAAATGAATCCCTTCATGTCTGTATTCGGTGAAAAGGTTCACTTCATTGTCGGTTCTCCCTTGGGCGTTATTTGTTGCTAATGAAAAAGGCAAGTCTGATAAGACGTTAATTATATAACAAATCCAGCACAATGCTTGTACATATCTGAAAAGCTCCCTACATTTGCCCCGTTGTGTTGTGAGTTCACTGAGTGTGGACTCGAGTAGTGAAACCGATTACATTTCGGTACTACCAATGAAAGGCTTTCCTTTTTTTGAGTGATCAAGAATTCGGAGGCTTTTTTGTTTTTAATTGAGTTAGTAAATTTTTTTGCTGAAAATATAATTAGATACAACCATAGGCCGTCATTGCAGGCTATTAGAACGACTATTTTTTTTGTATTCATCATAGGCTTTGAATCCCCCGGATTCATAAAATTCTATATACCTCGGGTCATCTTTTAGAAAATCAAAAAACTGCTGACTTACTAAACTTATCTGGGGCTGACGTTTTTTAATTGCAAGTTTTAAGTATTTAAATGTGCTGTCTTTATCTTCCAGCCAGGCAAAGATCCATGACATTTCAACTGGTGATCTCCTTTCTGAAGGGATGGAGTCATTTATGTATTGAATAATTTTGCTCACGCCAGACTTGAAGTCAGAATTCTTAAGGAATTCGGACCATTGAGGTTGTCCACGGAGTTCATGATATTTTGAAAATGCCTGAGCTGCTTCTTTATCCTGCTCTAACGCCAAATAAAATAAACCCAGAAACTGGTATGCTCCGCTGGAATTCGGTTTTTCGCCAAGTACGGCATGACACATACGAATTCCTTCGTCATACTGTCTGGCGCGATAGAGGTCACGGATGTATTTTAATTTACTTCCAATATCCAACGGATCTAAAAGCAATGCTTCTTTACTCAGACTTAGGGCTTCTTCAGCCTGACCGAATTGTCCTAAAAAAGATGACAATATAAATTTTTCCTCTGATCCTCCCGGATTTAATGCCACGGCCTTTCTTTTCGATTTTTCAGCCTCAACCCAATTATACTGATGAAAGTAATAGCTTCCCATGGCGAGATGCGCTCCTGAACAAAGTGAATCAAGTGCCAGGGACCTTTTGGCCAGGAGTTGAGCCGAATCGAGGGCAGTGGCTCGCTTTAAATCTTCCTGCGAACCAGCCCAATCTGCAATATTGAAATAAACAAGTGACAGATACGCATGGGCTTCGGCAAAGGTAGAATCCTGAGCAATTGCGGCTTCGAAATATTTCTTTGGGTTGTAAATTTCACCAGGTAAAGTATTGAGCGGTCCATTCATGAATTGCGACCTCCCTTTCAAGTAACTCTCGAAGGCTGCAGGGTCAATTTTTTTGCTTTTTAAGAGTTGCTTACCAGTGTACGATAATTTTGATTCTATTTTTTTTGCAATATCCAATGCGATATTTGATTGAAGTCCAACTACATTTTGCAGGTCGTCTTTATAAGATTCTGATAAAAGTATAGTTCCCTTTTCTGCATTGGTAAGGCGCACGGTAATGATGATATCGGTTTTATTTTTCCGAACGCTACCTTCCAAAATATTATTGACATTTAGTTTTTTACCGATGGATTTTATGTCTTCATTTTTATCCTTGAAAGAAAAAGATGAGGTGGAAGCGATAATACTTAATTCCTTGAATTTACATAGCCGGTTGAGGATATCTTCAGCAATACCAAGGCTTAGGTATCCCTGATCTTGATTTGGGCTCATATCTAAGAAGGGTAGTACCGCTAAATCACTGCCGCTATTCAATTGGGTTTTGCTGCTAACTGGCTGGTGAAATAATGCGATTGCAATGGCAACGAGAAGTGTAATGATAATAATAATATTTAACCGCTTGTATGTTGCCGTATTTGTAGATTGCTCCTCATCTATTTTTGATGTCTTCTTAAATCCTTCTGGTGTTACCTGGTAGGTCCATGAAAAAAAGATCCATATGGGAATACCTAGAATTAAAGTGAAGGTTATTGTTTTTAAAACCCAGTCGGGTGCGTCAAAAACAGGTAGCATGATGGAAGCAACTTGCAAAAGAACCCACGCAACAACCAAATAGGCCAATGTTTCTTTAACAACATTTCTTCGCTTTAGCTCCTTGAAAAACTTCATCTTTGGAAAACTTAGGCAAGTGTATAACAAAGATACGTTAAACTTGGTTAACCCTTTTATTGATGGAGGAATACCTGATTATCCATATTTTAAGTAATCAAATGACTGAAGGCTTTTGTTCAGTCTGTATTCCATAAGCTGATCAATCAAACTTTCGCCCGGGGGTATAAGGTGCTCCTGCGGCTTCCAAAGCTGCTTCATAAGCTTCCAGGTCATTGAAATAAATCGATAAATCACCTTTGAACGTATCAAATTCATCTCGAGCGATCTCAATATTTCGTTTTTGCGTTTCCGTCGGATTTTGCCTGGTCGCCCAAT
>JABDKZ010000266.1 GCA_013001935.1 Maribacter sp. | reverse complement strand
CTGATTCCTGAAATTGAAAAACAGTTTCGGGGCATAGGTGAAGGATGGTCACGCTTTCTATACGGGGGTTCAACAGGTGGTTGGGAAGCCTTGGCGGTACAAGTCAAATATCCAGAGGAATACAATGGTTGTTTTGCCGCTTGTCCCGATCCTATTGATTTTAGGGCCTACTGCCTCACGAATATATACGAAGATGAGAATGCATATTACTATCAAAGCGAACACAAAAAGCTTGAAGTGCCTTCGCATCGAAATTATTTGGGCCAAATACAGTCTACATTGAGGAAAGGAAATCATTTAGAATTGGTTTTGGGTGATAAGTCCAGATCAGGACAACAATGGGATATTTGGGAGGCCACGTATTCGCCACAGGCCAATGATGGCTATCCGGTTCGGCTTTGGGATAAGATGACCGGGGATATTGACCATAAAGTGGCTGAATATTGGCAAGAGAATTATGACCTACGCTATATTTTAGAACGCGATTGGGATAAATTAGGCGATAATCTAAAAGGTAAAATACATATTTATTGCGGCGATATGGATAATTATTATCTCAATAATGCAGTGTACTTAATGGAGGACTTTTTAGAGAGTACAACAGACCCTTATTATGAAGGTGAGGTAACTTATGGTGATAGGGCAGAGCATTGTTGGAATGGGGACCCCGAACTACCAAATGCCATAAGTCGTATGCGATACAACTCGATGTATGTTCCAAAAATCATGAAACGAATAGCTGAAAGTGCACCTAAAGGTGCCGATTTAACCAGTTGGAGATATAAATAGCAAAATGAAGAATAAAACGAACAAAGTTTCTTGGTTTGTATTTGTTGTGTTGGCCATAGCAATCGGGTTATATCCATTGACCTATTTTGTGGTTGATAGGGAATTTGGCCTTCTAGCATCCAAAAGTGATGAATTACTTACCGATACGCTTTGGAAGATTGGATTCTATGGCCATATCTTACTTGGTGGATTGGCGCTATTAATAGGATGGATGCAATTTAGTGAGAAGCTTAGAAATGCAAATTTAAAAATGCACAGAAACGTCGGTAAACTTTATGTCATAGCCGCATTGATAAGCGGTCTATGCGCAATGTATATAGCGTTAAGTGCTACTGGGGGTATCATTGCAACATTAGGCTTCAGTGCACTGGGGATATTTTGGCTTTTTACGACATTAAGGGCGTATGTCGCGATTCGTAAGAAGGATATTACCTTGCATAAAGGGTTCATGATTTATAGTTATGCAGCTTGCTTTGCTGCAGTTACATTGCGGATTTGGTTGCCTATTTTGAATATTGCTTTTGATGATTTTGTAATTGCTTACCGCATTGTAGCATGGCTATGCTGGGTTCCCAATATAATATTTGCATTTTTTTGGATCAAAAAAAGAGGGCTTGTCATCGGTTAAGCTGGATTTAACTTATGCCATTTTTAAAACTTAGCTATTAATTCTACGACAGATCAATCGCATTTTAGTAACTTAAATCTACGTATTTTTAGAATGAAACAATCCTTTTTTAGCATGAATAAATTTCTCATTTCACTCTGCTTCGCCCTAGGTTTCTTCTGGTCAGGACAAGCTCAAATGGGCAAGGTTTATGATAATCTGACCATGACCAGTAAAATCTTGAAAAGCGAAAGAAAGTATGCAATATATCTACCTCCTGATTACGAAAGCTCGGAGCGCAGCTATCCTGTCTTGTACTTGCTTCATGGTTCGGGTGATGACCAAACGGGTTGGGTTCAATTTGGTGAGGTTATGAGAATTGCTGATAATGCTATTAAAGATGGTACCGCAACACCAATGATTGTTGTAATGCCAGATGCTAATACAGGTCAGCGCGGCTATTTTAACAAAGGGGATTGGAAATATGAAGACTTCTTTTTTAAGGAATTGTTGCCGTATGTAGAACAAAAGTATCGCATAAAGGGTGAAAAGCGATATAGGGCCATTGCAGGGCTTTCAATGGGAGGTGGAGGCTCTTTTATGTATGCCTTGCATCATCCTGAGCTGTTTTCATCAGCTTGTCCTTTAAGCGCTTACATAGGACCATTGAGCATTGAAGATTTTAAGGCAGAAATAAGTAAGGGCAACCAAGCGTATTCTGAAGAAGAGGTAAAGCATTATTTTGAGCGACATAATGCCCTTAGTCTAATCCAGAGTGTAGCAGTTGAGGATATTAAATCTGTTCGATGGTATATAGATTGTGGTGATGATGATTTTCTATATGAGGGCAATAGTTTGGTACATATAGCCATGAAAAAGAAAGAAATTCCACATGAATACCGCGTTAGGGAGGGAAGGCATTCTTGGACGTATTGGCGTGAATCCTTACCAAAGGTTTTGGAGTTTGTTTCTCAGGCATTTCATCAATATTAATATGAAGAAAAGACTTATAATTCAAGTATGCGCGGCAATACTTCTGTATGTTATAATTTCCTTGATATTGGAGAAAGAATATTCGAACGAAATAATAATGCGCGAAGTTTTGGAAGGCCTAGTCTTTGGAGCCTTATATGGTGTATTTATTTGGATTAGGGAGAAATGGAAACAGCGGGAATGAGTAGAAAAAAGTATGCTCGTAGAGTCGTAAGAAAAATGAGTATCCCCTCGTTTTGGTCTCGATAGTTACTTGGCGAATAATTGCCCCATATCTTTGAAAGCTTTAAACTCCAGTGCGTTTCCGGCAGGGTCTAAAAAAAACATAGTGGCTTGTTCACCAACTAATCCTTCAAATCTGATATAAGGTTCAATAATGAATTCAACCCCTTTGGATTTCAATGTTGCCGAAAAAGTCTGAAAAGTTTCCCAAGGCAATACAACACCATAATGGGGTACGGGTACATTCTTCCCATCCACTGGATTGGTATGTAAATCTTCTTTGGATTTAGGCTTGTAATGTATAACCAATTGATGTCCGAAAAGATTAAAATCTACCCATTGGTCGCTGCTTCGACCTTCCTCGCAATTTAGAATTTCACCATAGAATTTACGGCATTCGGCCAAATTGTGAACAGGTATGGCAATATGGAAGGGAGATACGTTTTGCATGATAGATAAGTTTAATTAAATGTAGTTAATTTCTATGATTTAATGAAGTCCATAATACGATGGCTAACCTGGTCCTGGTGCATTGAGTGTCCAAGCCCTTTGGTTTTGAAAAAAGCGCTGTTTGCCCATGCTTTATGTACACTTTCAGAAGCACTAAAAGGTGCAATAGTATCCTCTTCATCATGAATAACGAGTCCTTTTTTTGATAAATGCCCCTTAAATTCAGCTGTTGAGAATTCTTCTATGCCAAAGCCAAATAAGCTTTTAAAATGGTCATCTAAACCATTCAGGACACCATCATTGAATCTAACGATATTCTGATAATCGTTTATGATGTCTTTAAGGCGCGAGGGTGAACCTATAGTCACGATCTTTTCTATTTCGCTATTGCTATATTTTTCCTGATTATACAATGAATTCATGCCTCCGACAGAATGCCCTATTACTATTTTTGGGTTGTATTTATCAATAACGGCTTTGGTACATTCAGTATATAGGGGCACATTGAATTTATCACCTGTTGAATCCCCATGGGCGGGAGCATCAAAGGCAATAATATTGTAGTCTTCTTTTTTGAGAAAAGAAATTAAATTTCTCCAACGAAAGGCATTGCTCTCCCATCCATGCATTAGCAAAATTGTTTCCTTATTCCCTTGCCATCGGTACGTTTGTAACTCTAGGCCCATGACTTTTAACCTATGGCTCTTGGCTTGTTCTAAAAACTCTTGCTGTTCAGGTCTGACCTTGCCTTTTCTCGGTGTACAGAATAGAGCGAAAGCTTTTCTGGCTGCCATTTTCGAGGAAAAAGTCGCCAATACATTAAAGTAGTGACCGTAAGCTAAAGGAAGATATTTGTTCATCACCTTTTTCATTGAAAACTGATTGATTTTTACAAATAATTAGGAAGAAATTAACTTCAAATACACTGCAACTTTCGACTAGTGTTCCCAGCCTACCATCAAATATTTGATTTTAGCATTGTCTGGAACTTGAACAGCATCGATATTGGGGCTAGAGACATATCTAAGACTTGCGGGCAATTCGCTCTTGTCTATTGTAAAGTACACATCGCTGTCTTTGACGAAAATCACAATGTTGTTTATTGAGGTCACGATTTTCTGGATGGTATATTTTTCTTTGATGTCCTTGAATGTGCTGTTGAGTCCAATACCTCTATCTGTTTTGAACCTAGGGTCATTGATTCTTACATTCTGGACTTTTGGAATACTATCGGCATTTGGTGTCAATGTTAAAAGATGGCTCCCTCCTTTTTCGAAAATATTTATATTTCTTGCACCAAAACCTATCGCCAATTTCATGGTATCCTTTACGACGGAATCCTGATCATAAATAACCTCTAAATCCCGAACAAGGCTAATTTTATCAAGTTTACCAACTTTGGTATTTGAAATTAAAAAAGTAGTGTCTTTTTCTTCACTGCATTGTACCATTAATGCAATGGCCAACAGGGCATTTACAATAAAAACCTTCTTCATATTATCGCATTACTTTTTTTAACACACCTAAAACCCCGCGAATAAAAGTCGCAGACGTCAATACCTTGATTACCGGATTTTGACGTGTGCTTCTTCGGGTTGATGATCTTCTCTTACTGGTGGGTTTATTTCTTTCTTTTTCAGCTTCTTTTTCGGCTTTTTCTATTTTTTCATTGAGTATTTCGTAGGCACTTTCCCGATCTATTAACTTATTGTACTTGTCGACCAAGTTAGAATTTTTTATTACGGATCTTAATTCACTATCGGTAAGGATATCCATACGGCTCATTGGCGCACGCAAGAGGGTGGCAGCTAATGGGGTAGGTCTGCCTTTTTCATCCAATGCTGAAATCAATGCTTCACCGATACCCAAGGAGGTCAATACTTCTTTGGTGTCATAATATTCTGAAATTGGATAGTTCTCAGCAGTTAGTTTAATGGCCTTTCTGTCACGGGCGGTAAAAGCGCGTAGGGCATGTTGTACCTTAAGACCCAATTGTGCCAATACTTCATTGGGGACATCGGTGGGGTTCTGGGTTACAAAATAGAGTCCAATGCCTTTAGAACGTATTAATTTAACGATACTTTCAATTTGATCTAATAAGGCCCTTGAAGCTTCCTTGAAAATCAAATGGGCTTCATCAATAAAAAGAATCAACTCAGGTCTATCACTATCTCCTTGCTCTGGGAATGTAGAATAAATCTCAGCCAATAGGCTCAACATAAAGGTCGAGAATAGCTTGGGTCTGTCTTGAATATCGGTTAATCGTATTATGTTGATATAGCCTCTACCGTCTTTATCGATCCGGGTCAAATCATCAACTTCAAATGATTTCTCCCCAAAGAATAGTTCTGCCCCTTGTTGTTCCATTTCAATGATCTTTCTCAAAATGGTTCCGGTTGAACTTGTAGATATGCGACCATATTCCTTGGTGAATTCTTTTTTCCCTGTACCTGTGGCGTACTGTAATACTTTTTTAAAATCCTTGAGGTCTAATAGCGGTAGTTTATTATCATCACAATATTTGAAGACTACGGCAACAATTCCTTCTTGTGTTTCGCTCAAATCCAGTATCCTAGATAGCAGAACAGGTCCAAATTCTGATACGGTAGCCCTTAATTTAACACCATCTTGCTCCGAAAGCGAAAGAATCTCAACGGGAAAACTTTTGGGCTCAAACTTAATTCCTATTTTATCATGTCGTTCATCAATTTTAGGATGTCCTGGACTGGGTTGGGCAATACCACTGAGATCTCCTTTTAGGTCCATCAATAATACGGGAATACCTTTGTCCGATAAATTCTCTGCAATGACCTGAAGCGTTTTGGTCTTACCTGTACCTGTTGCTCCAGCAATTAGGCCATGTCGGTTCAAAGTTTTTAAAGGAACTTTTACCAGGGCATTGGTTACAGCTTCACCATCAAGCATTGCTGCTCCCATCGTAATAAAATCACCTTTGGTAGTGTATCCCTTTTCAATATGCGCAAAGAATTTGTCTTTGGTACTCATGTAGTCTAATTTTTCATAAAAATAGGGCATTTTTGGGCAACAATAAAACGATAAGTTAGTACTATCTTTGCCAAATGGTAAATGAGGATGTATTAGCATTGGTGAACAAAGGATTGATGCTTCCGTTGATGGAGGAGTTTTATACGATTCAAGGTGAGGGCTACCATAAGGGTACGGCCGCATACTTTATTCGTGTAGGGGGTTGTGATGTAGGTTGCCATTGGTGTGATGTAAAAGAAAGTTGGAATGCCGAGACGCATCCTCCAACCCATATAGATAGTATTGTTATCAAAGCGGCCCATAATTCAGACACTATTGTTATTACAGGGGGCGAGCCTTTAATGTGGGATATGGGGCCTTTGACCCAGGCTTTGAAAGCCAAGAATGTCAAGACACATATTGAAACCTCCGGTGCTTATGAGCTTTCCGGAATTTGGGATTGGATTTGCCTTTCACCAAAAAAAAATAAGTTGCCTTCAGGTAAAATCTATGAAAAAGCCCATGAGTTAAAGGTTATTGTTTACAATAAGCATGATTTGATATTTGCAGAAGAACAAGCAGACAAGGTGGGTGGGGATTGCATTCTATACCTGCAACCGGAATGGAGCGTGCGGGAAAAGGTTATCCCGCTTATCGTTGATTATGTCATGCAAAATCCAAAATGGAAAGTATCGCTGCAGACCCATAAGTATTTGAATATACCTTAGGATGGTCAATGGTCAGACGTCTGGAACAGCTTATTGAAAACGATACTTTTTTTATTGGCCACCGTTCGCTTGAAGGTCCAAAACACACTCCGCACCAAGACCTGGCGCAGCGGCGATTCCTTTAGAAGCCCTATTTTCAAGCATTCTTTTCATTCCTCCTCCAAACTGTAATTCAGCTCTCATTAGACAACCATCAACATTGCAATGGTTTTCGGCAGTAGCATCTTCGTGCTCATTTACCGGTGCCGATCCTAAGTCTACAAGACCCAGTAAATGCCCAAATTCATGGTTCAAAGTTGCAGTCTCTATTTCACTTACCGTAACCAGGCTACTTTTACTGGCCAAGTTACGAATGGTACTCTCATAAATAACCATTGATGTGTTTAAATATACCGCCCCCAGCGTTACCAAGTCTTCATCTTCCTTATCATCTTGGGATGGTGCATCGGCAAAATAAATATAAATGGCCAAAGTGGTTCCGTCATTATATACTGTTCTATTTTCTTTCTCTAAATCAAATATTTCATCCAATGTGAGTTTTTCCTCGTTCGGGGAAGGCAGTACTTTATATACCACTTCAATTTCCTGTTTAAAGGAATGCTCATTTAGAAAAGAAACAAAGTCGGTCATCGAGGCAGAAGTTGGCCTGAATCCATTTACATAAGCAATTTCTATTTTTAATTTATCGAAGGTATCGTTTGAGAGAATCTCATTGGCAGAATCCCCGGTGGTTTTTAAATTTGCGCTTTTGTCAATATTTACAGGATCTGTCCCTTCTGTATCCGAATCTTTTGAACAGTTTACTACCAAGCCCAAAAACATGATTAGGATTACCAAAAATCGAATTTTCATAGTCTTTTTCTTAAAATGTAAAATGATAACGCAAAAAACGTGCCTACTAGTATTATTTATAGGTTAATCTGGCTAAATAGTCGTAATGATTCCCCTCACTTACAAGTTCGCACTCAAATTGACAGTTACTTGC
>JABDKZ010000257.1 GCA_013001935.1 Maribacter sp. | reverse complement strand
TATCAATCACATCTCCTTTGATACCCCCCAGTAACACCCTGTCACCTACCTTGAAAAAACTTGTAAAATTAATGGCAATAAAACCTGCAACACTTGCAATTACCTCTTGAAGAGCAAATGCAATTCCTGCTCCTGCCACGCCAAGAAAAACTGTAAACCCAGTTAGTTGATTGCTGTAAACAATTATGATTGCAAGAATAACCAAGGCATAGCCCATGAAATTAATAAATTTTCTTGCCCGATACCTTGACCCAGTTTGTGACACATATTTTGGAATGACACGTTTAATTATACCTGTTAATATGAAAACTATCAAAACGGATACAAAAACTGTTATCAGTTTTACGCCTGTCGGGGTTTGGAAAAATTCTATTATTTCGTTCATTTATCTAATTTTTTGGTTGGCTGTAACGTGCAGTATAAGGCACTTTATTATGCGCTTTACACCTCTTAAGTTTATCTCCTTAACTTTTACGTATTAATATGAAAGAACAAAAGAGGGGATTAAGGTTATTATACACGTGGAAGCCTAGACTTCGTCAACATTGATGACCCCCTCTCTTTTCCTACTTAGAATTCGTTCAGTTCTGTGAGCCTTGGGAGCTCGTTTTTAAGTTGTTGAAGACCAAGTAGCCGTTCTTTCACAAATCAGTTGTTATGACTAAATATACAGAAATTTATGGAGTGGACATCAGTAAGGATGTGTTCGATGTTATGGACTCGAAGGGAGCTTATTCCCAATACCCGAACGGACCAAAAGGGTTCGGGCAATTATCAAAAAAGTTGCCCAAAGGTTCATTGGTGGTGATGGAGGCCACGGGATATTATCATTATCGTCTGGCACAGTACCTATACGGGAAAGGCCATTGTGTATCTGTGCTGAATCCTTTATCGGTAAAGCGTTTTATACAGATGAAGCTCTCCAAGGTCAAGACCGACAAGAGCGATGCCAGGGCAATCTGTGAATATGCCTGCACGAACGAAGTCCCTTTGTACACGGCAAAGGACCGGGACCAAGCCGAATGCCTCCAATTATTAAGGTTGATGGATACGTACCTGAAGCACAGTACGGCGATAAAGAACAAGATCCACGGGGAGAGGACCCTTGGAATGCCTTCTAAAACCGTATTCCGTTCTTTAAAGCGATCCTTAAGTTCATTAAGGAAAGAGATAGGGACTTTGGAGGAACGTTTGATGGAATTGGTCAAAGAAGAACACCAAGGGCAATTGACACTTTTAAAGAGCATTCCCGGTATGGGCAGCAAGACCGCTACGGTTCTACTGGTGCTTACCGACGGCTTCAAGAAATTCGAGAACGCTGGTCAACTCTGTTGTTATGCGGGGATCACACCAACGATAAGAGAATCGGGCAGCAGCGTTCGCGGAAGGTCCAGAATCAGCAAAGTAGGCAATAAAAAATTGAGGAATCTATTGTTCTTATGTGCTTTTTCAGCATGTAAACACAACAGGGCATGTAGAGAGATTTACGAGAGAATAACAGCCAAAGGGAAGAGCAAGAAACTTGCATTGATAGCGGTTAGCAACAAGCTCTTGAAACAATCATTTGCAATAGCAACATCGGGTTTGCCCTATGATGAGAAATATGTGTCGAGATTATCTTAAAAGGCCTTGTTTTTTAACTCAGTTCTTTGTTGGCATTTCGTTTATTTTATTTTTTTGAATTCAAATTTCGTTTTATTTAACCACTCTAGTGAAAACGAATTAATATCATTCTCAGCACCCTTAAATGTAATTTTTGAAATAAAGCCATCTGGTGGTGGTCTAAATCTACTTATAAATTCATTGTTTTGATATCTATTTAAATTAGTCTCATAACCTGAATTAAGATTTTTTAAAACAAGTTGACCGTTTTTTAGAATTATTTCTGAATCAAATCCACTATTGGTAATGCAGTTATATTTTCCAAGATATGACTCTGCATTTATAGGATTAACTTGATTTTTCTCATTCTTGTCGCGGTTTAGCACTTCTTTCCACTGGTCAAGAAATGCATTGTTGTAGTTCCATTTTCTGTAAGAGGAATAAGGTTCTGTGATAGCCATTAAATTTTCAAAAATAAATCGTGGATGATTTCGCGATTGCGTAAAATATAGAGCTATAGTTTTCTCTCTGGGATATGCGAATGACATAGTTCCATCAGAACCTCCATGCATTATGAAGTCTGTCTGGTTTGACAATGTATCTGGTTTCATCATCATCCAAGCTAAACCTTGATGTGAATATGGTGCACCATTTGGCTGCAAGACAGTTTGTTTTAAAGCATCATTAATGGTTTTTTCTTTTAAGAGTTGAAGGGCTTTATACCTTCCCTTATTTATCCACATACTCATAAACTTGGCATAATCTAAGGGGGATGAATAAATGCCACCATGACCTCTAAAGAACTTGTATTCTTGATTCAATTGAGGATTCCAGTATTGAGTAAAGTCATTTAAACTGTCATTCCATCTATAAGTTGGATTCAATTCAGAAGCCCAACTAACGTTTGGTTCAAAATACGTGTATGTGTTTCTCATACCTAATGGCTCCAGTATTCGGGACATTACAAAATCTTTGGCAGGCATTCCAGAAAGCAAGGCTATTATTTGAGTTAAGACAGCATATCCTGAATCACTATATCGATGTTTATTAGGCTCAGTATATACTCCATTTACACCTATTTCATCAACCAATTCTCTCAACGAAGCAAAATCTGTTGAAGGTTTAGAAAGTCCAATATCTTGCCAATCGTGATTTCCTAATCCGCTCGTATGTGTAAGGCATTGCTTTATCGTAATTGAATTTGCTT
>JABDKZ010000249.1 GCA_013001935.1 Maribacter sp. | reverse complement strand
TTCTTGACCACTGGCCGGTTATTTTCCATTACAACATCCGCAACCTCGGCCACGTGGGTATTATGACAATAGTAGGCACAAAATCCTTGATAAACGCCATCCTTCGGTTTGCGAAGACCTGATTTTTCAACTACTAGATTGATAACATCTTCCATTCGTTCCGCAGAATACTGGATTCGTTCATCGGTGGTCCCTTTTACTTTTTGCAATAAATCTAACCGCATTTGAACCGGGTCCTTATCCATTACCTCTGCTAATTCATCCATGAAGGCCTGTTCAGCGAATGAAAGGAAATTAGTGTAAGGTGCACGCCATGCGCCCGTTGAAATGTTACTATCGTATTTGGCGACATCAACCTGATAATTCTCAAGTGCCCCTGCTGGGAAAAAGTTAGGGATTAAACCATACATATTACTATTAACAGAAGCCTCTTTCAAATGATATCCGGTTACCTCTCCATCTTTTATTGAGGCACTGATTCTGTATTTGATAGCAGGTCTATATATACCCGCAGTCATATCGTCTTCCCTTGAAAAGACGACTTGTACCGGTTTCTTTGCCAAGCTTGAAATCTCGGCAGCCTCCATAGCAAAATCCCCATACAATCTTCGCCCAAAACCACCACCCATTCGGGTCATTTCAAGATCAATGTCGGCCACCTCACGTCCCAACATTTCTGTAATGCGATTGGCAGTACCTTCTGGCGTCTGAATAGGCCCGACCAAATGAATTTTATCATCGTTGACATCGGCATAAAAATTCATTGGCTCCATACAGTTATGTGGCAGGAATGGAGACTCATAAGTGCGTTCTAACACTTTATCAGCAGTTTTAAAAGCTTTTTTCACATCGCCATCTGCCCTCAGGGTATTAAATTCTGTGCCATCTAAAAGTGCCAACAATTTCTTATCGTGCATTGCTGTACTTTCCATGGGAGAAGCATCACTCCATTGGGCTGTCAATGCCGCTTTGGCTTTCATGGCACGCCAGGTAGAACTGGCTAAAACAGCCACTTTATCACCAAATCTGATGATCTCTGTCACCCCATCCATTTGCTTGGCGACACCGTCGTCATAAGATTCCAACTTTTTGCCAAAGGAAGGAGGCCTTAAAACCGATGCATATAACATGCCCTCTTGTTTATAATCCAGTCCAAATAATGGTTTTCCAGTAATAATCCCATCAATATCTACATTCTTTGCATCAGTACCTATTATTTTAAACTCCTTTGGATCTTTTAAACCTACCCCTTCAGGAACTTCCAAAACAGCAGCTTCTTTGACCACATCCCCATAGCCCAAGGTTTCACCAGCAGTATTGGTGATTACACCTTGGCTAGCAGTGCAATCCGAAGCATCAATGCCCCAACGGGCTGCAGCGGCATTGACCAACATCTGTCGAGCGGTCGCTCCCGTTTGTCGCAGGGGATCCCATCCAAATCTGATAGATTGGCTACCACCGGCCACTTGTCTAGTATAATTATGGGTATCCAATTTACCTTGAACAACATGTACATGGTTCCAAGGAACATCGAGCTCCTCAGCAATGATCATTGGCATGGAGGTCTTTACGCCTTGACCAATTTCGGGGTTAGGGGCGAAAATGGTGACCATCCCATTGTCTGCAATCTTTATAAAGGCATTAAAATCATTGAAATTCAATTTTGATATATCAATTGGCATTTCTGCCTTGGGCTTACACGCGGTAAACAAGTTAAAGCCAATGAGCATTCCACCACCGGCAAGCGAAGATGTTCTTATAAATGCCCTTCTACTGAATTTTGAAGGTATGAGGGTTGACATGCTTTTGTTTTTTTGTAATTGGATTAGTTCATTTTTTCTGCTGCAACAGCTACTGCCTCGTTTATTCGGGAGTAAGAAGCACATCTGCAAATGTTGCCATTCATGGCATTCTTTATTTCATCCGAACTTGGATTCGGATTCTTTTCCAAAAAGGCTGATGCCGTCATTATCTGACCTGCTTGACAATAACCACATTGGGGAACATCAATCTCTTTCCAGGCTTCTTGTACCGGATGTGTACCATCAGTAGACAACCCTTCAATGGTAGTAATACTCTTTCCTTCCATTTGAGCGATGGGTAAAAGGCAGCTTTGAACAGCACTCCCATCAACATGCACGTTACAAGCTCCGCACTGTCCAATCCCGCAGCTGTACTTCGTTCCTACCATTTCTAAATGATCTCGTAGAACCCAAAGTTAAGGAGTATCTGCAGATACTTCTACTGTTTGGGATTCGCCATTGATTTTTAAATTGTATATCGGCATTTTATATCTGTATTGGATTAGTAAATTGTTTACATCCCAAGACAAGGTTTAAATGGTATGTAAACATTGCTTTTAGCATCAGCCCTAAAATAATCAAAAAAAATTGGACGCATTTTTTAAGCCCGTTATTTTAACCTTTTTTTATGCTGGTTAATTTGAATTAAATCTGCGCATCCAATTTAAGCTATTACCCTATTTTTGTAGGGATGAACGAAAAAAAATACATAAGTAGTTTAAAGAATCCAGTGGTGAGGCAAATTGTACAACTCCAGGAAAAATCACGGCAAAGAAAAAATCTCGGATTATTTGTTTTAGAGGGTCATCGGGAACTCGCAATGGCTATTAAAGCGAAATATGAAATTCAGACCTTGCTTTACGCACCAGGGATAATTTCTGAAGCCAGCATCCTAAATATTTTAAAGGAAAGCGTAAATGATCCCGAATTAATACAAGTCTCTAACCCCGTCTATCAAAAAATCGCCTATAGGGATTCTACAGAAGGTGTAGTTGCTATCGCCAAGCAAAAATCACATCTTTTAGATGATCTGCATTTAGATAATGACAATGCATTGATTCTTGTGGCCGAAGCACCTGAAAAACCTGGAAATATCGGGACCTTGTTCCGTACCGCAGATGCTGCAAAACTGGATGCCGTACTAATCGCCAATCCCAAAGGAGACCTTTACAATCCCAACATTATTCGCTCTAGTATAGGCTGTGTCTTTACCAATAAAATTGCTGTTGCTAGTACCTCTGAAATCTTGAAATTCCTGAAAGACAAGAATATAGCCATTTATTGCGCGGCACTTTCTGCCTCGGAGGTGTATACCAGGATCAATTTTGCAAAGAAAGCTGCAATTGTTGTCGGTACAGAATCAACAGGTTTAACCGATGCATGGTTAGAGGCCTCGACAAAAAACATCATAATTCCCATGGAAGGTGAAATAGATTCGATGAATGTTTCTGTATCGGCTGCAATACTTATATTTGAAGTGAAACGCCAAAGATCAATTTAGTTACCTGCTAAATCCTAAAGCAGTTTATACCAAAAACAAACAATGACCTATTCTATGCTTTTTTATATCATCATTACAATTTTGTTGATCGAGTTCATAATTGAAACCATACTCGATTATTTAAATTCTAAACGCTACAATGATGTTGTACCTGAAGAACTAAATGACGTTTTCGACCCCGAAGAGTATCAAAAATCCCAGAACTATAAAAAGACCAACTACAGATTTGGCATTTTGACTTCAAGTTTTTCCCTGCTTTTAACTTTGGGATTTCTATTATTTGGCGGGTTTGAATGGCTCGATAACATTGCACGTAGTTTTTCTGACAATCCAATATTAATTGCCCTTATCTTCTTTGCAGGTATCATGATC
>JABDKZ010000212.1 GCA_013001935.1 Maribacter sp. | reverse complement strand
GTTCGCAAAGTCCATTCCTCCTGCGAAATGTCCAACAACAGGCATAACAATATCATTTACAAATCCGACGATTATCAAGTTTACAATGGTATTCACCCATTTACCCCAACGAATGGCATTTTCTGCAACATAACCTTCAGCTCCTTCTACTCCGGATGCCTCAGTCAATACAACTTTTAAGTTGGCAAAGTCCATACCTCCCGCGAAGTGCCCTACAATTGGCATGATAATATCAGCCACAAAACCATTTACAACAAGGCCAACGGCTCCTGCCAAAATAACAGCAACTGCAAAATCAATTACATTGCCGGTCATAATGAAATTCTTGAATTCTTTTAACATTTTAGTGTTTTTTATAGTTAATTATTAATGTTTCCGCAATTTAGTTAAAAAAAAGTTTCCTAACAATATGTTAAAGAAGATTCTAAGCCCCTTTATAAACACGTTTTACACGTTGCGAAATACCCGTTATGAGCTCATATGAAATTGTATTGGCACATGTAGCAAACTCCTCGGCACTTGGTTTTTCCCCAAAAATTATCACCTCGTCACCTTCTTTACAGTCAATGTTGGTAACATCGATCATGATCATATCCATACAAACATTTCCTATAATTGGGACCAATGTACCATTTACGCTAACATAAGACTTGTTATTTCCATATTGTCTACCAATACCATCAGCATGCCCAATGGGTAAGGTAGCTGTCATTCTATAATCATCTGAAGTATAAGCCCTGTTATAACCTACACTTTCATTAGGCTCTATTTTATGTATTTGCGAAACGACCGTTTTAAGTGTAGCGATTGGTTTTAGTTCTGCGTCTATTTTTTTGTCATTTCCAAAGCCATAAAGTCCAATACCACTACGAACCATATCAAATTGTGCTTCCGGATAGTTTATAATGCCGGAGGTGTTCAATAAATGTTTAAAAGGAATATACCCTAACTTTTCATCTACCTCATTCGTAATTTTTTCGAATGTGGTGATTTGTTGTTGGGTAAATACTTTTTCATTGAGGTCTTCAGAAGCAGCCAAATGTGAAAAGATGGAGGCTATTTTAATTTCTTCCCTATCTTTAATCTGATCCATAATATGATCAACATCATTTTCCCAAAATCCTAATCTATTTAGACCCGTGTTGAATTTAATATGTATAGGATACGATTTTTGGTTCAGCGTTTTACAGGCATTTAAAAATGTTCTTAAGATCTTTGGCGAATAGATACTGGGTTCAAGACATCTTTTAATAAGTTTTTTAAAATTCCCAGGCTGCGGATGAAGTACCAATATAGGTGCTTGTATACCCGCATCACGAAGGGCAACGCCCTCTTTTACGTATGCGACAGCCAAATAATCAGCACCTAAATGTTCGAGCTTTTTGGCGATTTCAACCGCATCAGATCCATATGCAAATGCTTTTACGACGCCTAAAAATTTTGTTTCTGGCTTTAATCTTTTTCGTAAAAAACGGTAGTTGTGTTCTAAGGCTTTTAAATCAATCTCTAAAACAGTTTCCAAAGTCTTAGGCATTGGCATCTCTTTTTGTTGGAGGAAGTTCTTCGACATCCACATCAATTTCCCTAACTCTTTCCTTTAGCATGGCCTTGTAGTACGCAGCCCGGCTCAGAGGTTCATATTCTCCCGTTTCCCCTAAAAGGACCAGGTCGTCATTATTGGCTTTTCTAAAACTGTAATTCGCCAAATTCCCCGTTCGCGTACAAACTGCATGTACTTTGGTAACATATTCGGCAGTGGCCATAAGTGCCGGCATAGGACCAAAAGGGTTTCCCTTAAAATCCATATCCAATCCTGCGACGATTACACGCACTCCTCTATTGGCAAGGTCATTACAGACGGTAACGATCTCATCATCAAAAAATTGGGCTTCATCAATACCGATCACATCACAGGTATCGGCTAAAATTCGAATGTTGGCGGCTGCAGGTACGGGCGTAGAACGAATTTCATTGGCATCATGCGAGACCACCTTTTCTTCATGATATCTTTGATCTACCATAGGTTTAAAAATCTCAACCTTTTGTTTGGCAAATTGTGCACGTTTCAATCTACGGATCAATTCCTCGGTCTTACCAGAGAACATCGAGCCACAGATAACTTCTATCCAGCCGAATTGTTCCTTATGATTAACAGTATTTTCGAGAAACATTTTGTAATTTTAGACGAAAATAAGGTGTTTTTTCGTTCTTAATTATAAGAATTATAAAGTTATTAAAAAAGACGCACCTTTTCCGTAAAGGATAAAACAAAAGAAATGAAAAGAAAATTGAAAGAGGAATTGGTGAAAATGTCTACAGACATCATTACCTCAAAAAGTTTAAATGATATCACTGAATTATACGAGGCTTCAAAAAATTTATATGAGAAGTTGGCGGTATTGAAATTCATAGAAGAAGAACTGAACGATGTAGAAGTTGATGTTTCTAAAAATGTGATTGCTGCCAAATTTGAGAAAATGGCGAATGCGGTTTTAAATGTAGATTCTTCTGTTCCAGAAAGTAATCCTCATGAAGAGGATATCATAATACCTGGTATGCAGACCATTAAAGAGATGGTGTCTGAAATGCCGAATGATGCCGCATTAGAGGAGGTACTGGCAAAATTTATGGCCAAACCCAATTTAATGAAGAACGATAAGGAACTTTTTGAACCTAAAACTGGAAATAAATCCAGTAAAGAAGAAAAGGTAAAATCGTTAAACGATAAGTTGGCAGAAAAAGAATTGAAAATAGATTTGAATAACCGCTTGGCATTTGTGAAACACCTCTTCAATAAAAGCACGGAAGATTACAATAGGGTTTTATCCCAATTGAACACCATTGATACTGAAGAGCGTTCTATTGCATTTATCAAGAACATGGTAAAACCCGATTATAATAATTGGGAAGGAAAAGAAGAATATGAAGCGCGCTTTATGGCCTTGATAGAACGAAAGTTTTCTTAGCAATCTTTTAGAAAACCACAAGATTAATATGGGCCTCACTGCTAAGTGAGGCCTTTGTAATTTGCATTGATCTTTTTTATCTACCTTTAATTTTCGCAAAACGATTTATACGATGAAAGCACAAAAAGTAATTTATTGGATAGCAACGGGATTGTTAACAGTAATGGTATTATTTTCCGCA
>JABDKZ010000208.1 GCA_013001935.1 Maribacter sp. | reverse complement strand
TGAACCTGGCCATATTGGCCTGTACTACCGATTATATTATCATGACTGATGGGGATTGTATACCTAGGGAAGATTTTGTGCAAGTGCATTATATAAACAAGGAACCAGGAACCTTCATATCTGGTGGTTACTATATGTTGCCTATGAACATATCCAACGCCATTACTTTAGAAGATATTGAGAAACAGCATTGTTTTAATATTCAATGGTTAAAGGAAAAAGGACTACCAAAAACCTTTAAAAACAACAAGCTCACGGCAAAGGGGTTTCTATCAACTCTTTTTAATACGTTCACACCTACCAATGCAAGTTGGAACGGCCACAATTCCTCTGGATGGAAAAAGGATATTCTTAATGTCAATGGCTTTGATGAACGGATGCAATACGGGGGTGAGGATCGTGAATTTGGGGAACGCCTGTTCAATTTTGGGGTTAAATCCAAACAGTTACGATATAGCGCAGTCTGTGTTCATCTTGATCACGAACGTGGGTATAGAACACCGGAGGCTATTGCCAAAAATCAAGTAATTCGTAAAGAGGTTAGGCAAAATAAAAGTGTGTGGACGTATCACGGCATAACCAAATAGTAGGCCAACTCGTTCTTTTTTTCCAATTTTTTGAGTTCTTTATATCTTTCAAGATCACTGAGCGCATTAAGGTAGCAAATGACCATTCCCTTATGGCCATCCAAAATACCCAATCTTAAAAAATAGTGATTAAAAAACTTCCATGTGGGTTTGAATACAAGGAAAAAATAGTTAAATCTTTTTTCCATAAAGAAAGATTCTTTGGCCTTTAATCTACCATATGTCAGCATTTTAGCCTTATAATCATCATAGTTTTTATAGCAGTAGTGCGTTAATCTCTCATTGAGTATACCTGATTGGCCATTTACTACTAAGGTTTCGTGCACGAGTTTTTTATCGGAAAAGTTTGCTTTGCTTTTTCTGAACAAGCGATAATTTTTATCGGTTTGCCAACCGCTGAACCGCAAAATTTTGTTTTGAAACATAAATTTTCTGTAAAACCAGTAGGCCACTGGTTCGGGATTGCTACCTACAGTTTCTAAAATTTCTTCCTTAAGTTTTTGCGATACCACTTCATCGGCATCCAAGAACAGTACCCAATCATTTGTGGCCTGTTTCAAGGTGAATGCCTTTTGGGCCGTAAAATTTTTGAAAGGATGTTGAATGACCTTGACCTTGGGATGGTTTAAAAGATATTCATAGGTGCCATCCGTGCTATAGGAATCAACTACAATAATTTCATCTGCAAATGAAACTGAAGCAATACACTTTTCAATATACCCTATTTCATTAAAGGTGATTACAAGTGCGGTTATTTTCTCTTTGGTTTGGTTCATAATCCAGAATTTATAGGTTGGTAAGGCCTATAGTGTTTTTTATTAACAGAAAAAAAACAAAAAAAGTATGTTGATTGCTTGAAAATCCTACTATTCTAGGAATTAAATTTAATTTTCTTTTATTATCAATGGGTCGTATTTCTTAAAAATCAACAATACCGATCTTCTTTTACTAAAACAATTTACGTGCTAAAAACCCTACTTAAAAAATCAAAACAAGGCTTTAGAACAAGGCATTTTATGGATTATACCGCCACGTTATATTCGCGAAGCGCGTCATTCAATGATGTTTTCTTATTCGTACTTTCTTTTCTAGTGCCAATGATCAATGCACAGGGAACTTGATAATCGCCAGCCGGGAATGATTTGGTATAACTTCCCGGGATAACAACCGATCTTGATGGGACAGATCCTTTTCGTTCAATAGGCGAATCGCCGGTAACATCGATAATTTTTGTTGAAGCCGTTAAAACAACATTGGCCCCTAAAACCGCTTCTTTTTCAACATGTACCCCTTCTACTATGATGCACCTGGAACCTACAAAAACATTGTCTTCAATAATTACAGGAGCGGCTTGCAAGGGTTCTAGTACACCACCAATGCCCACGCCTCCACTCAAATGTACATTTTTACCGATCTGGGCACAGCTTCCTACCGTTGCCCAAGTATCGACCATGGTACCTTGATCAACATAGGCACCAATGTTTACATAGCTGGGCATTAAGATCGTACCGGCTGAGATATATGAGCCATGCCTGGCAACGGCATGGGGTACCACACGGATTCCTTTCTCCTTATAGCCCTTCTTGAGTGGAATTTTATCATGGTATTCAAAGATACCGGCCTCTAGGGTTTCCATTTTTTGAATCGGAAAATAGAGAACGACACCTTTTTTTACCCATTCATTGATTTGCCAACCATCTGCAGTGGGTTCGGCACAGCGCAGCTCCCCGGCATCCAATAACGCAATAACTTTGCGAATGGCATTTTGAGTATCATTTTCTTTTAGTAATTCCCTATTATCCCATGCTCTTTCAATGGTTTGTCTTAGTTCGGTCATTTTATATCTTAAAATTTTGACAAATATAAGGGCTCTAGAACTAAATCATCCAGCGTTTTTATAGTAATAACAATTTATGGTTTATTTTTGCCAAAAAAATTGGCATTGGGTAGAATTGTTGCTTTGGATTATGGGAAAGTGCGTACTGGAATAGCGGTAACTGATGAACTACAGCTAATTGCTTCCGGACTCACTACCGTAAGGACAGTTGACCTTATTCCATTTTTGAAAAAGTATGTACTGGCAGAAAACGTTGAAAAGTTTGTTGTGGGCGAGCCCAAACAAATGGACAATTCACCGTCACAAGTTGAGGAATTAATAACTCCATTTTTGAAACATTTGAGTAGGACGTTCAATGAAATACCTATTGAAAGACAAGATGAACGTTTTACATCAAAAATGGCGTTTCAATCGATGATTGAAGGTGGAATTAAAAAAAAGCAACGCCAAAATAAGGCGTTGGTAGATGAGATAAGTGCAACCCTGATTTTACAGGCCTATTTAAATAGAAAGTAAATGGTATTACCAATTGTAGCATATGGCGACCCTGTCCTGCGTAAAGTAGGGAAGAACGTTGATAAAGATTTCCCGAAACTTACAGAATTGATTGCAAACATGTGGGAGACCATGTACAATGCCAATGGAGTAGGTTTGGCGGCGCCACAAATAGGCTTGCCTCTTAGAATATTTTTGGTAGACGCTACGCCATTTGCCGAAGACGAAGAACTATCGGAGAATGAAAGAGCTTCGCTGCAAGGATTCAAAAAAGTATTTATCAATGCCACTATTGAAGAGGAGACTGGTAAGGATTGGATATTCAATGAAGGCTGCCTGAGTATTCCCGATATACGAGAGGATGTTAGCCGAATGGATACCATTACGATATCTTATTGGGATGAAAGCTTTAAAAAACACACAGAAAATTTTGATGGTATTTTAGCTCGAATCATACAACATGAATATGACCACATAGAAGGTATCTTGTTTACCGATAAGCTATCTTCGCTTAAGAAAAGATTATTAAAAGGTAGGCTGGGTAATATATCAAAAGGTAAAATATCTGTAGATTATCGAATGCGATTTCCAAGCATGAAAAAAGTGAGATAAATTATCTCATTTATTAAGGTAAATGTAGCATCTTTGCGATTGAAAAAA
>JABDKZ010000207.1 GCA_013001935.1 Maribacter sp. | reverse complement strand
GCAAGTGCCTCTGCCCAATACATGGCCAAATAAAAATGGCTACCTCTTGTATCCAACTCCATTACTTTGCGTGAAGGTGATTTGTCATTAATTAGAAACTTTTCAGTTGCGCTGTCTAAAGCATCCCCAAGAATATTGGCCTTCTCATTGTTATTTTTTTCTCCATAGAATTCCAGCGAAACACCTAAAGCCAGGAATTCGCCTAAGGAGTCCCATCGTAAATGCCCTTCTTCCATGAATTGTTCAACATGTTTGGGAGCTGACCCACCTGCGCCTGTCTCAAAGAGTCCGCCTCCGTTCATTAAGGGAACAATAGATAGCATTTTGGCACTAGTGCCAACTTCTAATATGGGAAAGAGATCAGTTAGATAATCACGCAGTACGTTACCTGATACCGAAATGGTGTCTTTACCCGACCTAACACGTTCTAAAGTAAGTTTTGTAGCTTCAATGGGAGATAAAATCTTTATGTCCAAACCAGAAGTATCATGATTTGGCAGGTACGAATTAACCTTTTTTATTAGTTCGGCATCATGCGCCCTTTCTTCATCTAACCAGAATATAGCCGGTATTTGTGTGGCGCGGGCCCTCGTAACCGCCAATTTTATCCAATCTTGAATGGGAGCGTCCTTAACTTGGCACATTCTCCAGATATCACCTTTTTCAACAGGATGTTCAATTAAGGTTTCACCAGAATTAATATCCACAACAGAAACTTTACCAATTGATTCAATTTCAAAGGTTTTGTCATGTGAACCATATTCTTCAGCTTTTTGCGCCATTAAGCCAATGTTTGGCACAGTGCCCATGGTAGTTGGGTCAAAAGCTCCATTTTCCTTACAGAAATCGATCGTTGCCGTGAAAATACCTGCATAACTACTATCAGGAATAACCGCCTTTGTATCCTGGGATTTACCATCTGAATTCCACATTTGACCCGAATTACGAATCATTGCCGGCATGGAAGCATCGACAATAATATCACTGGGAACATGTAGATTGGTTATCCCTTTGTCTGAATTGACCATAGCCAAATCAGGTCCATTGTCAATCGCATTTTTAATTTCATTTTCAATAGAAATTCTTTGTTCCTTGGGGAGCTCTTCAAGCTTATTCAACAAGTTTTCAAGTCCATCATTGGCATTGACACCAATTGACTCTAGCTGGGAGTCATACTTAAGGAAAACATCATTAAAGAAAACCTTCATGACATGACCAAAGATAATGGGGTCGGAAACCTTCATCATCGTGGCTTTCAAATGCAATGAGAAGAGCAGACCATTTTTTTTGGCATCTTCAACTTGTTCTCTTAAAAACGAAACTAGCGCATTTTTACTCATTATGGTAGCATCAATTATCTCGCCCTCAAGAAGAGGTATGTTTTCTTTAAGAACGGTTCTCAACCCTTCTTGTGAAACCATCTCAATCCTAACAGCGGTATCTGAAGATAAAGTGACCGATTTTTCGTTCGATTTAAAATCGCCATGTTTCATGGTCGCAACATGGGTTGTGGAATCTTTGCTCCAAGCTCCCATTGAATGGGGGTTCTTTTTAGCATAATTTTTTACCGCCCTTGGCGCCCTGCGGTCAGAATTGCCTTCCCGTAATACGGGGTTTACAGCACTACCTTTTATTTTATTATATCTTGACTTAATTTCCCGTTCTGCCTCATTCTGTGGATCATCTGGATAATCAGGGAGGGCATAGCCCTTGTTCTGTAATTCTTCAATGGCTTCATTTAATTGTGGAATGGAAGCACTGATATTTGGTAGTTTTATAATATTTGCTTCGGGGCTTTTTGCCATATTCCCTAAGATTTCCAAATCATTTTCCATTTGCTGATCCTTTTTCAAAAAGTCAGGAAATGCAGCAATTATGCGTGCAGCTAAGGAAATGTCTTTGGTTTCAATGGTAATTCCTGAAGGTTTGGTAAAAGCTTGAACGATAGGTAAAAATGATTTAGTGGCTAGGGCAGGAGCTTCGTCCGTTTTGGTATAGAATATTTTAGGCATCTATTATAAGAATGTTTTGATTTAAGAGCTGCAAATATACAATTTTATGGTTGCTCAGCTGCCCGTATCCGCTGCATTATTTAGAATAGGAAAAAATATGCTTTGCGAAGATGTGAAACTGTAGTACCGTGACTTCTTACAAAAACAAAAGCCATATCATTGTACAAGTACAATTGATATGGCTTTTTAGAAATTAGCTGTAAACTTTTATTTTGTTTTTCAACAAAACCGCGACCAAAGATCGCCATCTACAATGCCATTTCCACGTTACGAAATACGATGTTGTTCTTAATTCTTCAACCAAGTAACCCCGTTGTATTTCTTCTCGTTGTCTTAATAATCCTATCTTAAATATAGAACCAAGGTTTTATATTTAACGCAAAAATACCCACACACCACTTATAAAAGCGACAGCCTTTTAGTAATATGCTCATCTTTCCAATCCAAATCGACAAAATCAGATTTTATCGAAATTTCCCGGATTGATTAAACAACAATATAAAGAACGTAAACTCTATAATGATTTAATGCTACACCCTAAGATGCTTTCCTTAAACCATGACATAAATATAAGATGAATTTACCACATCTCAAAGAATTAATAATCAACACCTTATGAACTAAGGTTGTTAACAATTGTTCATAAAAAAACATCCGCTTTTGACGGATGTTCTTGTTATGATTAGAGTTGCCTTCTTATGAACGCATCTCCTTGATTCTGGCTTTCTTACCGGTGAGTCCCCTAAAGTAAAATATTCTCGCTCTTCGGACTTTACCTTTCTTATTTACCTCTATTTTTTGCAAAGCAGGTAAGTTGATAGGGAATATTCGTTCAACACCCACAGTGCCAGACATTTTACGAATCGTGAAAGTCTCGGTAGCTCCTGATCCCCTTCTTTGGATGACTACACCTTTAAAGAACTGTGTACGTGTTTTTTCACCTTCCTTGATTTCATAATAAACGGTAATTGTATCACCGGCTGAAAATTTTGGAAATTCTTTTTTTGAAATGAACTCGTTTTCTACGAAGTTGATTAATGATTCCATTATTTAATTTTACATTTAGTCTGAATCAACATGCACGATTTTCGTCAGAGGTTAATTTAACAGTGTGCAAAAATAGTTTATAAATTAGAATCCACAATAAATTTATTTCGATTTTTTATTTATAGACCTATTATTCACCTTTAGAACATGCCAATATCACTATTCCCCAGTGCCTCCGTTCTTTAAAAGGTCAGGCCGAAGTGTTTTAGTTCGTTTATAGGCCTGGTTTTCACGCCATTCTTCAATCTTTGGAAAATTTCCACTTAAAAGTACTTCCGGGACTTTCATTCCTTTATAATCCGAGGGTCTAGTATAAACTGGAGGTGCCAGTAAATTGTCCTGAAAAGTGTCTGTGAGTGCAGAGGTTTCATTATTAAGTACCCCTGGGATCAAACGAATGATAGCATCACATAGAATCGCCGCTGCCAATTCCCCGCCTGATAGAACATAGTCACCTACAGAAATTTCTTTAGTGATGAATGCATCCCTGACCCGCTGATCCACTCCTTTATAATGTCCGCAGAGAATAATAATATTTCCTTGAAGTGAGATACTATTGGCGATTTTCTGATTTAAAGTTTCACCATCTGGAGTCATATAAATAACTTCATCATAATTTCGTTCAGACTTCAAATACGTGATACACTTGTCAATGGGCTCAATCATTAAGACCATACCTGCACCTCCACCAAACTGATAGTCATCAACTTGGTTATAGCTCAAGTCTGTATAATCTCTTAAATTATGCATGTGGACCTCGACCAAACCTTTTTCTATTGCCCTTTTTAAGATTGATGCTTCAAAAGGACTTTTAAGCAATTCGGGCAATACCGTAATAATATCAATTCGCATTAGCACACTTTTTTCTAGGTTATTGGGAGGTCCAAAAGTAGTGAAAACAGTCCACGTCTTTAACCCAATTTAGCTTTTCGTAGAGCTTTTGTGCAGGATTGTCAATTGCTGTTTCCAAGGCAAGTCCTTTTGCGTTTTTAGCAATACAGAATGCTTTGGCCTTGTTCAATAATGCTTCTCCAATTTGTTTTTTCCTGTACGTTGCCATTACAAATAAGTCATTCAAGACATAGGAGTTTTGCATTGAGACCGATGAAAACATGGGGTAAAGTTGCATAAAGCCTACAGGAATATCATTTAAATATGCTAGAAAAATAACCGATTCGTTATTATTGAAACGATCTGTTAAGAAGGCCTTTGCGCCTTGTAAATCACTATCCTGCTTATAGAACAGTCGATATTGATCAAATAACGGGACTAACTCCTCTACGTTTTCCAGTGACGCTTGTATTATCCTTAGCATGCAAATAGCAAAAAAAAGCTCCCGACGGAGCTTTTAATTATTTAGATTTTCTGTATTTGTTGATTTCATCTTGTAGTTGCCTGCTTATCTTCTGTTCCCTCTCCAATGCCCTGCGACGGTGATCTTCATATTCAACTTCAACTTCAGACAAGGCAGTTTTGGCTTCTTGGGTCAATGTATTGCTCCTTCTGAACTTGTAGACGAAAAGCAGAAACAGCAATAACAGGCCAACTATGATTGTCCAAAGGACAATGTTATAGGTAACTTTTGAGACCAGCATTCCCAAGAGCGACATACTATCTTTCTCTTCGGTAACGGCGGATAAATTATTGGTGGTTTCATCTAACTTTTTATTCAATGATTCAATTGTAGCTTCATGACCCGAAATAGTAGCATTCAGTTCAGCAGCTTTTTTGTTATAAGCATTGAGCGTATCCAAAACGTTCTTACGTAGCTTATCCAGAGAAATAACCCTAACTACCTCATAACGTTTACCATCGGCCCTATAATTGCCCGATTTCTTGTATAAATAATTAAACTGGCTATCAATACTGCCTTTGTCTAACGATAATTCTTCCGTAGGTGTTGATTGGTCCTGTGCATTGTGAAGGTTAAATGCGAAAAATGCCAATACAATCAGTAGTGCTTTTATACTTTTCATTGTATAAGGGTTAATAGTTTTGTTATTGATTTAGAGGGGACTAAAGTAATTCAATATTATCAATTTAGGAAAAAAAACGAAAATTAGCTACTATAACTTATCAACCAATACCGTATTTTAATAGTGGCGATAAAAAAAGGACAGCCTAATAATAGGTAAACCTTCTAACCTTGGCAATGTACTTGGCCAATCGTATTACTTGATGCGAATAACCATATTCGTTGTCATACCAAACATAGAGTATAATATTTTTACCATTATCCGAGACGATGGTGGCCTTACTATCATAGATGGCCGGGGCCGCTGTACCTACAATATCTGAAGATACCATTTCCTTGCTTAATGAATATTTTAGCTGTTCCACCAGATTACCTTCCAGAGCATACTTTTTTAGAATTGTATTTAAGGTATCTAAAGATGTTTTGTTTTTTATTTCTAAATTTAAAATTGCCAAAGAACCATTAGGTACAGGAACCCTGATCGCATTCGAAGTCAACTTGCCTTTTAGTCGTGGAAGTGCTTTTTCCACAGCTTTACCTGCGCCCGTTTCGGTTATGACCATATTTAATGCAGCAGCCCTACCGCGACGAAATTTGCCATGCATATTATCAACAAGATTTTGGTCATTGGTGTAGGCATGTATGGTTTCTAAATGCCCTTTGGTAATCCCTAATGAATCGTCAATAATCTTTAATACTGGCGTTATTGCATTCGTGGTACAAGAAGCAGCCGAGAAGATATGCGTAGTATCGGGATCGTATTCCAAATGATTTACACCATGGACAATATTTGGCACTTCTTTTCCCGGGGC
>JABDKZ010000189.1 GCA_013001935.1 Maribacter sp. | reverse complement strand
GATCATGGTACCGTAATCGTGATGGAAACCAAAACAGGGGAAGTAAAAGCGATTTCTAATTTAGGCATGACCAAGGATGGGAAGTATTATGAACGTCTAAATTATGCTATTGGTGAATCGCACGAACCCGGATCTACCTTTAAGCTAATGAATATGGTGGCCACTTTGGAAGACAAGGTGATAGATACCAGTGCTGTAATAGATACAGGTAAGGGATTTTGGAAAATATACAATCACAGGGTAAGGGATTCCAAGCATGGGGGATATGGTAAAATCTCTTTTGCCAAAGCCTTTGAGGTTTCATCGAACACTGCCTTTGCGCAAGTTATTCACGAGGGGTATAAGGAAAATCCTGAAAAATATGTAAACCGTTTGCGGAGCATGCATTTGCATGAAGAATTAGGACTTCCAATAAAAGGCGAAGGTATACCGGTACTGCGAAACCCTGGTGACAAGGGGTGGTCCGGGCTTTCATTGGCTCAAATGGCCTATGGCTACGAGGTTTCAATGACACCTTTGCAAATACTCACTTTCTACAATGCCATTGCCAATGATGGGGAGATGGTAAAACCTAGAATGATCAAAGAGGTAAAAGAATGGAACAGGTCGGTTCTAAAATTCGAAAAAGAACTTATTAACCCATCAATATGTTCAAAGGAAACCGCGGCAAAAGTCAAACAATTATTAAAGAATGTAGTTGAGAAAAAACACGGAACAGGGCATGGCTTGTATTCGCCGAATTTTTCAATGGCCGGTAAAACAGGGACTGCCCAGAAGAATTATGTTTCCAAGGACCCGGATAAATTAAGGTATATATCAACTTTTGCAGGCTATTTTCCTGCGGAAAACCCGAAATACTCCTGTATTGTGGTTATTCATGAACCCGATAAGAGTGTAGGGTATTACGGAGCAGATGTTTCAGGCCCTGTTTTTAAATCAGTAGCACAAAAAGTATATGCAACCAACCCTTTGATTGATGAGGTTGAAATGTTAAATGCGGAGCATCGGAAATTGAATGATTCTTACCAGAAATACTATGCCGAAGCCCAAAAAAAGTACAATAAGGTTCCCAATGTTAAGGGGATGAGTGGTATGGATGCCATTTCAATCCTTGAAAACCTTGGGCTTAAGGTAGAGGTGCGTGGTAATGGGATTGTAAAAAAACAGTCTATTAGCCATGGTACGGAAATCGATAAAGTAGATAAAATCGTCTTGGATCTTTCATGAAGCTACTTAAAGACATATTATTTGGAGTTGGCCTCACGGCGGTGAGTGGTTCTACCAATGTTATGGTAAACACTTTATGTTTTGATTCCCGAACGGTGGGCTTGGATGATTTGTTCGTTGCTATCAAAGGTACTTTGACCGATGGTCATAAATTTATTGAGAAGGCCATAAATTCGGGTGCAGTCTGTATTGTGTGCGAAACAATGCCAGAGCAGTTGATAAATGGTGTTACCTATGTTGAGGTTGATGATGGGAATAAGGCCCTGGCCATTATGGCTTCCAATTATTATGGGAATCCATCCAAGAATTTAAAATTAGTAGGGATTACAGGCACTAATGGTAAGACAACGATCAGTACTCTACTTTATCAATTATTCAAAAAAGCAGGTTTCAAAGTTGGTTTAATATCCACTATAAAAATAATGGTCGATGACAAGGAATTAGCCACAAGCCTTACCACCCCAGATGTTTTGACCATTAACAAACACCTTAGTTTAATGAATGAAGAAGGTGTTGAGTTTTGTTTTATGGAGGTAAGTTCACATGGCATTCACCAAAAAAGAACCGAAGGCCTGGTATTTACTGGGGCTATTTTCACGAATCTTACACACGATCATTTAGACTACCATAAGACATTTGCGGAATATCGTGACACGAAGAAAATGTTATTCGATAATCTGTCAAAAAACGCTTTTGCGCTTTCTAATGTGGATGATAAAAACGGACTGGTGATGTTACAGAATACCAAAGCCCGTAAATACACCTACGCATTAAAATCCTACGCAGATTATAGGGCACATATCCTGGAGAATCAGTTTGAAGGGCAACTACTGAAAATTGAAGATGATGAACTATGGACCAAACTCATAGGTCATTTCAATGCATACAACGTATTGGCAATTTATGCCACTGCCGATCTTTTAGGTTTAGAAAAATTGGAAATCCTTCGCTTGATAAGTGAATTGGAAAACGTGGATGGAAGATTTCAATATTTTATATCCAAAGAAAAAATTACGGCAATAGTTGATTATGCCCATACGCCGGACGCCTTAAAAAATGTGCTTGAGACAATCAACGCATTGAGGACTGGAAATGAAAACGTCATCACCGTTGTGGGGTGTGGTGGCGATAGAGACAAGTCTAAGCGTCCGGTCATGGGTAATATCGCGTCACAAATGAGCAACAAAGCCATTTTTACTTCAGATAATCCCCGGACAGAGTCACCGGCCGTGATTATTGAAGAAATGGAGGCGGGCGTTGAACCTCAAAATGTAAAGAAAATACTATCGATAGAAAACCGAGAACAGGCCATTAAAGTGGCCTGCCAATTAGCTTCTGCCAATGACATCATACTTGATGCTGGGAAAGGACATGAAACCTATCAAGAAACG
>JABDKZ010000183.1 GCA_013001935.1 Maribacter sp. | reverse complement strand
ACAAGCAGTACTGTGAAGGTATGTTCTGTGTAGCTATGCGATATGTTCAAAATTCAGATGATGCCGAAGATGTTATTCAAGAATCGTTCATTAATGCCTTTCAAAGAATACATCAATTTAAAGGGGAGGTCACTTTCGGGGCATGGTTAAAAAGAATAGTCATTAATAAGAGTATAGATTTTTTAAAGGCTAAAAAACAACGATTGGTTGCCCTTGATGAAAATTATTTGCAAGTGGCTGAAGATGACGATTGGACCGTTGAAAATGATATTACCATAGATCAGGTGAAATTGGCAATTGATCAGCTACCGGAGAAGTACAGATATGTGGTAATGATGTTTTTGATTGAAGGTTTTGATCACAAGGAAATATCACAAGTTTTGAAATTGACAGAAACAACGAGCAGAACAAGATTATTACGCGGAAAAAGTTATTTAAAAGAATTGTTAAAAGAGAAAGTATATGGCACGGGATCTTAGGAAATTATTCAAAGAAGAACAGAAAGCAGAGCGGTTCGTGATGAACGAGGGTCATGAAAAACGATTTAAGGATCTTTTAAGGAAAGAACTTCCGCAGCAAAAGAAATCATCATTCTTTATTCTAAAGATTGCGGCTTCATTTCTCATTTTGGTTGGCCTTGGCACGTTCTTTTTTTTAAATAGGGATGCCTCGAATATAAAAACCACCGTCGTTGAAAAGAATCCTGTTGCAGAGATGCAAACCGGTATTTCTTTAGGTGATCTTTCGCCAGATTTAAAAAAGGTAGAGAGCTACTATGTGGCCAATATCAATCTTGAACTATCCAAATTAAATGTTTCAGGTGATAATAAAGAACTGGTTGATAGTTATTTGGAACGTTTGGCCGAGTTAAATACAGAATATAAAAACTTGAATGAAGAACTTAATAGAATTGGTCCCAATGACCAGACCATAACAGCACTTATAAAGAATTTGCAACTGCGGTTGCAATTATTACAGCAATTAAAAGAGAAGTTAAATGAAGTACAATCATCAAAAAACGAGCAGTATGAAACTAATGCGGTTTAAATTAATCACTATGACCCTAACGCTAATGACGATTGGGGTTTATGGTCAAAAACAGACTAAGACATTCAATGAGGTGTTCAATGTAAATGCCGAGACTATCTTGGATATCAATACCAGTAATACCGATATTGAATTTGAAACATGGGATAAGAACCAGATAGCCATTGAGGCGATTATAGAGCTTGATGGGGCGAGTCCTGAAGAGGCATCGGAATACTTTGAAAAGGGTACTATTGAAATTGTTGGGAATAGCAAAAAGGTAGAAATTTCGAATGTTGCTGAGAACTCTTGGTCATTTAGGCATTCAGCTAGTGGGCTTCATGAATTCAATATTGACATACCCGATTTTCATTTTGAAATGCCCGAGATGCCCGAGATGCCGGAGATGCCTGAAATTTATATAGATGAATTTCATATCGATTTATCGGACATGCCAATGCCACCGGTGCCTGCGATAGAGTTTGACTATGAGGCCTATAAAAAAGACGGGGAAAAATATCTAAGAAAGTGGCAGAAAAAATTCGACAAAGGATTCGATAAGGAATACCAGCAGAAAATGGAAGCATGGAGTGCAAAAATGGATGTTAAGCGGGAAGCCATGGAGAAGCGAAGGGAAGAACTAGCACAAAAACATGAAGAACGTATGCAAAAAAGAATGGAGGCCCAGGAAAGCAGAATGGAGGCCCAAGCTGAAGCGATGGAACAACGTGCTGAAGCCATGGAACAACGTGCAGAAGAAATGGCAAAGAAAAGAGAAAAGCTTTTTGAGGAGCGGGAAGATTACAAAAATAAATCGAATATTTTTTATTTTTCGTCAGATGGAGAGAACAAAAAATTCAAGATAAAGAAGACCATAAAAATCAAAATGCCCAAAGACACCAAGATTAAAATGAATGTACGTCATGGAGAGGTTAAATTGACTGGGAATACAAAAAACATCAATGCTAATCTTACATATTCCACTTTATTGGCGACGACCATTGATGGCGACCAAACCATCATCAAAACTTCGTATTCCCCAGTACGGGTCAAAAAATGGAATTATGGATTATTACAGGCCGATTATTCAGGGAATGTAGATTTAGATGAGGTGCTCAACTTACGGTTGAGTACCACTTCATCTGATGTTACGATTAACAACCTGCTTGAAAGTGTAATAAGCAACAATAAAATGGGACCTATCAAAATCAATACAGTTTCCAAAAATTTCAAGCAGATCGATATTTCGCTACAAAATGCTGAAATGACTTGTGATTTACCAAAAACGGGGTTTAGTGTAGAGATTAACGGGACAATGTCTAAGTTAACCGCTCCTGCCGGTTTGAAATTAGATAGAACCAAGCATAATAATACCACAGTTCATAAAGGTTATAACCTCAATGGCAATAATGATAAATCTATCGTGATCAATTCACAATATAGTGAAGTAGTTTTAAAAGATTAGTTATACCATTAGTATTAGCTCTCGATAAACAATTTTCTTACTTCTTCTTTTCTTCTTCTTCTTCCCTTAATCAAATGTTGTTTTTCTTTCTAAGCTTTTTAAACATTAGGAAGTGATTTCCATTGCACAATCTCATCATTATACATTGCGTCTAACCCCATTTGTACACATATAGCCGTTTTCGCACCTGTAGTTATATTTGAGATGGGATCTGTATTATTTACTATACTGTCCCTAAAATCACGTAAGGCTTGTTTGCTGGGATCTTCATGATCAATATTTAATGGGTAACCTTTGCCCTCATCCCATTTAACGGTAGCCCCTGATACACCGTCTACCTCGCCCAATTCCTTGTTTTGCTTTCCTTCTGGATAAAACCATGCCTTAACGTAATCAAGAATTATAGTTCCTTTATCGCCAAGGACCTTGATTTTGTAATCATCCATGGCGTTGCTGGTCAAACAGGTGAATTTTGCTTTTATACCCTTAGGGTAGTTATAAATAAGATGAATGTTATCAAAGGTTTCGCGACCATCTTTCCAATAATCGATTCCCCCTATACCCATAACCTTATCGGGTGTTGATTCGGTTACCCAATTGGCAAAATCAATTTGGTGTGAGCAGAGCTCTGCAGCCAGACCTCCAGAAAATTCCTTATACATGCGCCAATTGATTGCCCTTTCCAAATCTGGGCTAGGAACGGGCCTTCGCCAGTTCCCATTTCTGTTCCACTGGCATTCAAAGGCTGTTATTTTCCCAATGGTCCCATTTTTAATCATCCTTGCAACGTGTGCATATAATCGAGAACTATGATATTGATGCCCTGTCTGGAAGATTTTAGGTGAAGATTTTACTTTTCCGGCTAAATGCTGAATACCAGCATAACCCTTTGCCAAAGTTTTTTCGCAGTAAACATGTTTTCCCGCATCCAAGGCATCCATGGCAATCTTTGAATGGGTATTTAGGGGAGTTGCAATCAAGACGGCATCTACATCTGGATTATCCAAAAGTTTTCTATAATCCTGATACCCCTGTGCTTTTCCTTCGACCTTACCAAGTCCGTTTTCCAAACGAAAGGGTAGCGTATCACAGCAGGCAATCACATTGAACTTATCGATTTGATTAATATAAGGTGTTAATCCCGAGCCTCGATCCCCAGTGCCTATTACTCCAAGATTTACAGTGTCATTTGCACCATGGAAATTAGATATGCTTCCCAAGACCGATGTTGTGGTGGCAACAGCTGCAGTGGCCAAACTACTTTTTACTACAAATTCCCTTCGTTTCATATGGTTTTAATGCCTTTATTGTATGTGATTAATTATACTACTAAAGATAATCGCTAAAGTTTATAAATAAAAAAAAGCGACCATTTAAAGTCGCTTTTACAGTTTTTGTTAGAAAAGAATAGACACCTAATGTCCCCCTTTCTTTAGAAGTTCAGGGTATTTGGCCTGAAATCTTTTGTACCTGGGAATTGAAATATTTATGATATACGGATTGTTGGGATTCAATCTTTCATAATCTTGATGGTAATCCTCCGCATCATAAAATTTAACGAATTCTTCTACTTGGGTAACTATGGGACTGTCATATATCCTTTCTTTTGTTAGTTGCGCAATGTAATCCTCAATTATTTTTTTTTCATTCGCGTTATTATAAAATGCAATGGATCGATATTGTGGACCACGATCGGGCCCTTGTCGGTTTAAAGTTGTGGGGTCATGTGAACCAAAAAACACTTTTACAAGGGTCTCAAAGTCAACTTCTTCTGGGTCATAATACACTTTAACGGCTTCAGCATGGCTGGTTAGACCTCGACCAACTTGCTCATAGGTAGGATTGTTTTCGGTGCCTCCAGAATAGCCCGATATTACTTCTTTAACGCCAATTATGTCTTCATATATTGCTTCAACACACCAAAAACAGCCGCTGGCAAAGTATGCAACTTCATATTTTTGCAGCTCTTTCAGCGAAAGTTTAGCATTTTTTTGAATCTGGACTTCTGAACTTTTTGGGTTATTCTTCTTAGTGTTTGATTCACAATGGGTGGAGAATAAGATCGAGACGACCAAAAAGAGAATTTTATAAGCTTTCATTTGTTTATTTTTTACTTAGGTAGTGAATTTGCATTATCACTTACATTTATTGACGTTAATATTTGTTAATTCTGGACCTAAAGTTAAATAACTAAGAATACATTTGTACTGGTAATCTTTGATATTTTAAATACAAATACTCCAAAACAATATTTTTTATTGAATTTATCAATTAAATATATCGATAAAAAACAAATACTATCGGTAAGCTGTTTTTGGGTCGGGTTACGT